>JBCCYG010000037.1:0-13682 GCA_039190145.1 Pseudomonadota bacterium
ATCAAACGGGGGTTGCGCCCTCTGGGCTACAACGGGCGCGGCGAGAACCCGGCCAGCGGCTTCGCGGAGTGCAACTGTTTCCGTTTCAAGCGGGGAGACGAGCGCAAAGAGCGAGTCTAGTGCCTCATCCACTGAAATCATGTCGCTTCGTAACGCCCTGATTTACCGCCATTCTTTAGAGTAACTCGGAGGCCATCAACCTGCATCTCTTTGTCGACGGCTTTGAGCATGTCATAGAGCGTCAAAGCGGCCACTGAGGCGGCGGTTAGTGCTTCCATTTCGACGCCGGTCTGGCCGGTGGTCTTCACCATCGCTTCGACCCGGACGCAGCTTTCGCCGGGCATCGGGATCAAGTCTATTGCCACCTTTGAAATCGGGAGCGGGTGACACAAAGGAATGAGCTCCGCGGTTCGTTTTGCGCCCATGATCCCTGCGAGACGCGCTGTGCCGAGAACATCGCCCTTCTTGGCGGTGCCTTTGAGGACATGCTCCATCGTGGCTGGGGCCATACGAACGTAGGCTTCCGCCTTTGCGACGCGGTCAGTGACGGCTTTCCCCGAAACATCGACCATGTGCGCGGCGCCGCCTTGGTCGAAATGGCTGAGCTTGTCCGCCATCGGTTACATCTGTGTGGCGTTAAGAGGATTTGCGAGGATGCTGCGCGTGACCGCCGTCACATCATCCGAGCGCATGAGGCTCTCGCCGATAAGAAAGCTACGCGCGCCGTATTGAGCCAGCTCCGAAAGGTCCTTTGCGGTCGATAGCCCTGACTCGGCAACGAGATGGCGCTCCGGCTCGGCCATGCGCGCTAGTTTCTTCGTTGTCTCAAGGGACACCTCGAACGTATTGAGATCGCGGTTGTTTATCCCCAGGAGGGGCGACTTTAACGCTGCGGCACGTTCGAGCTCGCCCTGGTCATGAACCTCTACCAATACATCCATGCCCCATTCGGTCGCTGCCGCCTCAAGCTCGGAGGCTTGGGCGTCGCTGACGCTCGCCATAATGATAAGGATGCAGTCTGCGCCCCAAGCGCGCGCCTCGGCCACTTGATACGTGTCGTACATGAAGTCTTTGCGGAGGACGGGCAGTGTGCAGGCCTCGCGTGCGGCGCTCAAGAATTCCGGGGCGCCTTGAAAGCTTGGCGCGTCTGTGAGGATCGAAAGACAGGTCGCCCCGCCGAGCGCGTAGGCTTCCGCAAGCGCAGGCGGGTCAAAGTCCGCACGGATGAGGCACTTGGAGGGGCTCGCCTTTTTAATCTCTGCAATGAGGCCGTAGCCCGCGCGCGCCGCTTCCATAAGCGCCGCGGCGAAGGGGCGAACGGGGCTTGCGTCCCGAGCTGCTGTCTCAACCGCGGCCAAGGGACGTTCGGCTTTAGCTGCCTCGATTTCCTCGAGTTTGTAGCTTTTAATCCTTTCTAGGATCGTTGGCGCGCTCATGCCGCCTCCTGCGTGACCTTGGCAAGGTCATCGACCTTGGATTTGGCGGCACCACTATCGATGCTTTCAGCTGCTTTGTCAGCGCCTTCTCGGAGATTGCTCACCTTTTCTGCAACGAGGAGGGCAGCGGCCGAATTGAGAAGAACCGCATCGCGATAGGCTCCCTTCTCTCCGTTGAGAAGAGCCGCAAAGGCCTTGCCGTTATCCTCTGGTGTGCCGCCAAGGATGGCGCTGAAGGGGTGTTCGGGAAGACCAGCTTCTTCGGGATGTACCTCGCGCGCGCTGATCTTGCCGCCCTTTAGCTCAGCAACCGAAGTGGGGCCGGATATCGCGATCTCGTCGGTGCCGTCAGAGCCGTGTACAAGCCAGGCGGCCTCGCTTCCCAGCTCTTGGAGCGTTTCCGCCATGGGAAAGATCAGGTCGATGGCAAAGGCCCCAGTCAGCTGACGCTTCACACCCGCAGGGTTGGTCAGGGGGCCGAGGATATTGAAGATTGTCTTTGTGCCGAGTTCCTGACGGACCGGCATGACATGTTTGATCGCAGGGTGATGCATCGGGGCCATCATGAAACCGATGCCTACCTCCGCAAGCGCCCTTTCGACCACTGGCGCGCCGACCATGACGTCGACTCCCATCTGGCCGAGTGCGTCAGCCGCACCGGATCGCGAGCTCAGGTTTCGGTTGCCGTGCTTCGCAACTGGAACGCCCGCGCCAGCGACGACGAAGGCGGTCGCGGTTGAAATGTTCAGTGTGCCTTTGCCGTCGCCGCCCGTGCCGACGATATCCATCGCACCCTGGGGGGCTGAAACGGGCACACATTTTGCCCGCATAACAGCTGCCGCGGCGGCATATTCGGCCACTGACTCCCCGCGTGCCCTGAGCGCCATAAGGAGGCCGCCCATCTGCGCCGGTGTGGCCGTTCCGTTAAACAGCTCCTCGAACGCCGCTTCAGCCTGTGCGCGAGACAGAGGCCCCTCTGATGCGGCATAGATCAGCGGCTTCATCGCATCGCTCATGCCGGGACTTTCATTTCGTTCAGGAAATTCTGCAGCAGCTTGTGGCCATGCTCCGAGGCAATGCTCTCCGGGTGGAATTGCACCCCATGGATCGGCAGCTCGCGATGCTGGAGGCCCATGATGGTGCCGTCCTCAAGCTCTGCGGTGACTTCTAGCGTCTCGGGTAGGGTTGCGCGATCAACGACGAGTGAATGGTAGCGCGTCGCCTCGAATGGGGAGGGCAGATCGGCGAACAGACCCGTCGCCTTGTGATGCATATTCCCCATCTTGCCGTGCACGATTTCGTTGTGGCGCTGTACCTGTCCGCCAAAAGCTTGCCCGATGGCTTGATGTCCAAGGCAAACGCCCATGAGCGGTGTTTTTGTTTCAGCAGCAGCCTCAACAAGCGCGAGGCAAATCCCAGCTTGATCCGGATCGCATGGGCCAGGGGACAGAAGAATACCCGCCGGGTGCATGCCCAGCGCCTCTTGTACATCAAGCGCATCATTGCGGCGCACAACCACGTCAGCGCCCAATTCGCCCAAATAATGAACGAGATTATAGGTGAAGCTATCGTAGTTATCGATCAGAAGCAGCATGGACGGGCACCACGTTTATTGGGCTATCGACCCTTGGCCGGAACGCGGTATAGATGCAAGCGAGCGGGTGAGGGCGTCAAGACGAAAGAGCGGCGCTTGACTACCGCAACAAAAGGCGAGGAAACACTCGCGAACTAAGAGCGGTGAGACACGGCATGGGACGTGGCATCTTATTTGGCGCGATTTGGGGATTCATCGTTGGTGGGATCATCCTCGGTGTGGCGTCGTTGCTTGGGCAAGTTCCCGGAACGGCTCGACCAGAAGCCGCCGAACTTGAGGTGCCAGCAGGCTCTCGCTTTGATCAAGCCGGGACAGACGAACCTGTTGCACCTCCTGCTGATGAACCGCCCGTTGTCGCGCCCGCTGATGCTCCCCTGGTGACGTCGCCCGAAGCGCCGGTCGCGCCAACGCTTGACGGCGATATCACGGCTTCCGCAGCGATCCCGGATACGACCGCGGATGTAGTGACGCTTGCCACGCCACCCGCGGGCGCATCGGATAGCGGCGTTAGCGTGCAGCCCGAAGAAGCGCCAGAAGAAGCTCAGGCGACCTTGGCACCTCCTGCCGACGTTGAGGAAGGGCCTCAGATAGATGCGGAACCGCCTGAGGCGGTGAGTCTCTCCGAAGGAAACACAGCAGCGGACGATGAAGTAGTTGTCGCGGAAGAGCCTCCCACCGATGAAGTGGCCCAAGAGCCCGAAGATGCACCCGTGGCTGAGGCAACGGTTACGGAGGAGGCGCCTGTAGTAGAGGAGCCGACTGAGCAGTCCACCGAGCAGGCTCTAGCGCAGGCCGATCGCCCGCGTGCCTCTTCAGGTGGTTTTGGCAATTTGGCGCAAGGTGTAACCGTCAATCGCCCAACTGATGCGGTGGATGGTGAAGTGACGGAGGAAGCCGCAGATGCTGAGCCTCCCTCCAACCTTCCGGCCATTGAGGCTTTCGCAAAAACCGATGGCTGGTCAGGTCCAGATGACCGCCCCCTTATGTCGATCATCGTGATCGATGAAACTGCTGATGCATCCCGGTTGTCAGCGCTTGCGAGTTTTGGCGCACCTTTGGCCTTCGCAGTAGCAGGCGATGCGCCGGGAGCCAGTGAGGCAATGGCGGCCTACCGGGCCGCTGGCCATGAGGTCGTTCTCCTCGCCAACATCCCAGACGGTGCGCAACCTGCGGACGTGGAGGTCGCCATGGAGGCGCAGCTCCGCGCAGTGCCTGAGTCCGTCGCGGTGCTGGACGGAACCTTCGCTGGATTTCGCGGCAATCGGGGCGTTGCGGGTCAAGTGGCTGAAATCCTGGCAGAGACGGGTCATGGGTTGGTGACCTTTTCACAAGGTTTGAATGCGGCAACACAGATTGCGACACAAGCGGGCGTGCCAGTTGGTACCGTGTTCAGGGACCTCGACGATCAAAGCCAGGGTAACTCAGTCATTCGACGCTTTTTGGATCAAGCGGCATTTCGGGCTGGCCAGGATGGTCAGGCGATCCTGGTCGCTCGAACCAAAGGTGAAACGATAAGTGCGCTGCTCATCTGGCAGCAGCAGGACCGCGCTAGCCGCGTAAACATAGCGCCGCTTTCGGCGCTGCTCCGCGCGAACCAGCCAGGCTAGACGCCCTGCGATAACCCCGCCGACGCCTAGCTTTCGCCGCATTCCCTTGGTCCCTTAAGTCCGGACTTTTTTGGTCAGAGGTGGGGACCGGTGACCTCGGTATTGAACACTGAACGCGATCTCTTTGGACAGCTCTGGCGCTATGGCGTCACGGGGCTTGCAAATACTGCGCTAGGCTATGGCCTGATCATGGTCAGCTTCTATGCGCTCGGAACGTCCATCATAGTCGCGAACTGCATCGGCTACGGCGCCGGCTGGTGCCTAAGTTACACAATCAATAAACGTTGGACCTTTCGCCATTCTGGTGGGCTAGGGCGCTCTGCAACTCTCTTTGTTGTCCTCGTTGCTCTCGCGTTCATTGCGAACCTGGCAGTTACGATTGCCCTAACAAGCGCAGGTCTCGCCTACCCAATCGCACAGATCATCGGCACAGGCACTTACAGCATAGCCGTCTTCGCCGGGATGAAATGGATGGTGTTTACGCATGACTAATCCTGTCCCAACTCTGAGCTTCGTCATCCCTTGCTACAACGAGGAAGAGGCCCTGCCTGCGCTTTTGGAGGCGCTAAAGGGGCTTTCTGAAAGCCTTGTTCAATCAGGTCGCATCGCGGGTCCCGCCGAGGTTCTCCTGGTCGATGACGGTTCTCGTGACCGCACCTGGGAGATGATCGAAGCCGCGCGTCACACGCACGGAGTGACAGGCCTCAGGCTCTCGCGAAATCAGGGGCATCAGGCCGCGCTTCTGGCGGGGCTGCTCAATGCGGATGGAGACGTGACCATCTCCATGGACGCTGACCTGCAGGACGATCCATCCGTCGTCGAAGAAATGCTTGACCACTACCTAGAGGGAGCTGAGATCGTCTTTGGCGTCCGCGCAGCGCGCGACACCGACACGCTCTTTAAGCGTGCGACGGCGCGCGGCTATTACCAACTCCTCAAAGCGATGGGCGTGGATATCATTCCAGACCATGCAGATTTTCGCCTGATGAGCGCGAAGACGATCAAAGCGCTTGATAGCTTTCGAGAGCGGAACCTTTTTCTCCGCGGCCTCGTACGCCAGATCGGATTCCAGAGCGCGATCGTTACCTATGACCGTGCGGAACGGATTGCGGGCGAAAGCAAGTATCCGCTGCGCAAGATGCTCGCGCTGGCGGTAGAAGGGGTCACCTCGTTTTCGATTAAGCCACTTCGGATCATCACGGGACTAGGCTTTCTCGTGGCCGGGCTTTCGCTTTGCTACGCGATCTATTCGCTTGTTGTCTGGTCCATGGGCGCGGTCGTTCCCGGTTGGACCTCGATCGTTCTGCCAATCTACATCCTCGGCGGGGTCCACATGATCGCCCTTGGCGTCATCGGCGAATACATCGGCAAAATCTATCTCGAAGCAAAGGGTCGTCCGCGGTTCATCGTTGATGAGATTAAGCGGCCCTCAACGAGCGCGCAGGAGGCTGAAACCTCCGTGCGCATCGCCGCAGAGTAGGAGCGAAGACATGGGTGGGGTTCGCGGTTTACCGCCAGTTTGGTTTATGGGTGCTGCTCTTGTGGCAGCGCTTCTGATCTTATGGCCGTTTACGCAGGCGCTTTATTTGCCGCTGACCGACCTGCCCAACCACATTGCACGCCACGCTATCATGGCCGACGCGCCAGATGGCCCTTTGGCTAAGTTCTACACAACACAGTTCGTGCTCGTGCCGAACTCGGCGGTGGACTTGCTGTGGCGCATTCTCGGTTATCCTGGCGACGCTATCGTGTTCTCCCATCGGGTGATGGCCTTCGCGGCGCTTAACCTGGCTGCTTCGGGCGTGGTGCTCGCACGTGTCATCCATGGCGAATGGACCGGCTGGTCCCTCGCTTGTGGACTCTTCGCGTTTAACGTGACCTTCCTATTCGGTTTTCAGAATTTCAACTTCTCGCTGGCCTTCGCGATCTATGCGTTCGCTCTATACCTAGCATCCGAGGGCTGGCAGCTCAGGTGGCGCTTCGTGATGTTCCTCTCCATCACGCCCATCCTTTTCCTCATGCACTTCTTTGCCTTCGCGATACTCGCGGCGCTCGCGTTTGGCAGGGAGTTGCAAAAGCTCATCGAGCACCGTGACCGGCAAGCTGTTATGCACGGCCTCGCGATGGCTGTACCTTTCGTCGTGCCGGTGATCTGGCTTTTGGTCGACATGCTTACAGGGCCTGAAAACCCAGCTGGCACGTATACGGACATGGGCACGTTCAAGCATCGCTTGGATAGGATGATTACCCCTCTCTACTCCTATGCCAACGATCTGACGCAAGATCTCAATATGTCAGGCTTTGTCCTCGTTCTCGGGGTCTACGCGATCTTGGTCACGACACTCTTTAAGTCTCCTGTTCAGTTCGTCATCGCACCCAAAATGCGAGGGCCAGTGCTCGTGCTTCTATCCCTTGTGTTTCTGTCTCCTGAATGGCTAAGCGGCGTGGCTTTCATCGGCATTCGGTTTGGCTTCGCCTTTTTGATCGTCGCTATTGCAGCAACGCGGGCGCCGAGCCTTTCGCGAACAGGGGCGACTGCCGGCGTTCTTTTGATCCTCGCCGCCATCGGCTTCCGTTCCTCGCTCCTGGCAGAGTGGTTTGGCGCCCATGATCAAGAGATGCGTGACCTTGCCGTGCTGTTCGAAGAAAACATCGATGCGCAGGACAAACTCATTCCAGTACGTGCCCCAGGGTCATACGGTGTGATGCGGCTGGCCCACGCCCAGGCCTACGCGAGCACGGAGCGAGGGGCGTTCATGCCTACGCTTTTCCAAGGCGTCCATGCCGTGCAGCTCCGCCCGGAATGGAGCGATTACGCCACGCCGCTCATGCATGGAAACCCGGCCTGCGCACTTTTTGACGGGGCTGCTGATGAGGTAAAATCCCACAATGGCGAGATTTACTGCCGGATCGAAAACTACGTCGCCGACTGGACGCAGAAGTTTGATTACGTGATTTCCATGGAACCGCAGCCCCAGGAGATCATTTCAGATGCACCTATAGAGCTCGTTGCTACCCGTGGCCGCTTTGAGCTCTACCGCGTTGTGAATTGAGTCTCAGGAATTTCCTCGCGAGAAGGCCATGGCCTCCCTCGCGGCAGCCCAGATGGCCTTTGCCTTATTGACGGTTTCCTGAAACTCTGCCTCGGGGTCACTGTCATACACAACGCCGCCTCCGGCCTGCGCATAGAGCTTGCCATCTTTCAGGACAGCCGTGCGCAGTGCGATGCAGATGTCCATATCCCCACCTGCGCTGAAATACCCGCAACCGCCACCATAGACGCCGCGCTTTTCTGGCTCGAGTTCGTCAATGATCTCCATGGCGCGCACCTTTGGCGCGCCGGAGAGTGTGCCAGCTGGGAGACCAGCGAGGAGCGCGGAGAGAGCATCTTCGCCCTCTGCCAACTCTCCAACCACGTTTGAGGTGATGTGCATCACGTGGCTATACCGCTCGACGATGAACTTCTCGGTGGGCCTTACAGTTCCGATCTTGGCCACACGGCCCACATCGTTGCGACCGAGATCAAGGAGCATGAGATGCTCGGCGAGCTCTTTAGGGTCGGCCATGAGGTCTTCTTCGAGGGCTTTGTCTTCTGCTGGCGTTTTCCCACGCGGGCGTGTGCCCGCGATGGGGCGGATCGTGACCTCGCCGTCCATGAGGCGCACGAGGATCTCTGGTGACGCGCCAACGATCTGGAAACCGCCGAAGTTGAAAAAGAACATGAAGGGCGACGGGTTTGTCCGCCGGAGTGCCCGATAGAAGGCAAAGGGCTCAGCGGGGAAATCCTGGCTCCACCGCTGGGCCGGGACAACTTGGAATATGTCACCAGCCTTGATGTACTCCTTCGCCCTTTCCACAGCGGCGAGGTAGTCAGGTTTAGAAAAGTTGGAGACAGGCTCGGCAAGTTCCGCTCGCCCGTCGACGCCGCGGGCCGCGGCGGGCACGGGGCGCTCAAGGGCACGAACAGCATCCATCACTCGCTCTGCGGCTTGAGCGAAAGCGGCCTTCGCCGAGAGCCCAGAACCGACCCAGGCGGGAGAGACCACGATCACTTCTCCTTTGACCCCGTCAAGCACTGCGACCACCGAGGGTCGTGTCATTCGTGCGTCGGGCAAGCCAAGCGGGTCGGGGTTCACATTGGGCAGGTGCTCCACAAGCCGGATCATGTCATAGCCCAGGAAGCCAAAGAGGCCTGCCGAAGCCGCGGGAAGACCATGGGGGAGCTCGATCTTGCTCTCTTCGATAAGCGCGCGAAGCGACGCAAGCGCATCGCCCTCTACCGGTTCAAAGGCATCGGCGTCAAAGCGCGCGCTCCGATTGAGACGCGCGCGGTCGCCATGGCATTCCCAAACAATATCGGGCCGCATCCCGACGATGGAGTAGCGGCCGCGAACCTCACCGCCGGTGACCGATTCAAGAACAAAGCTGTCCTTCTCAGCGCCGGTGAGCTTGAGCATTACCGAGACAGGCGTATCGAGGTCAGCGGGAAGGCGCGCGTAGACAATCTGGTTCAGCCCTGCATTGTAACCATCTGCAAAGGCGGCGTATTCAGGGATGAGGGCGGTCATTGTATCTGCGCGTGGATCCCGTTGAGCTGGCCCTGATCGAGGGAGACCTCAGTGTTGTCGAGAATGCCCTGCGCGTAGACCGCATAGAGGTCTTGCGCGTAGCTCTGGGCGACCTGTGAGGAAACCGTCGCAGCGAGCCGGGCCGTGTCTGGGTTTTCGAGATCGGCTTCGTTCACAGCGTCGAGCCGGACCAGTGCGACCACACCAGTGCCCGGGATCGTGCGCACCTCTCCAGGCGTCATCTCGAAGACTGCGTCCAAGAAGCCTCCGGGAGCACCCGGGATGAAGGCCGTTCGGGTGATCTCATCCTCAATCGCGGCGGTGAGCCCGAGCGTCGCCATATCCATGCCGGCGGCGATCTGGGGCGCGAGACGGTCTGCTAGATTTGTGAGGGCGTCTACGGTGGCGCTGGCCTCCCAAGCAAGCGTGACCTCGTCGCGGACATCTTCCAGCGGCTGGAGGGTTGGCTCTACAACCTCATCTAGACGGAGCGCAAAGAGCCCGCCATCATCGAGGCCTGCGATTTCAGGGAAGTCGCTTTCTGTCACGGCGAATGCAGCATCCTGAAACGCCGCGTATGCGCCGATGCCTTCATCTACGCCGGGGAACCAACTAATTGTGCCCAACGCCATGTCTGACGCGGCCGCGATGTCTTCTAGCGTCGCGCCGCCCGCAAGTTCATTTTCGAGAAAGTCGAATTGCTCAGTAATGACACGCACCGAGCGGTCACGCGCGAGCTCGTCTTGCAGAAAGTCCCGCGCTTCCTCAAACGTTGTCTCTTGTGCGGCCAGGATACCGTTAATGCGAAAAATGGCTGGGCCGAGGGGCGTATTCGCCGGGCCCACCACGGTGAGCGCCTCGCCGGAAAAGACCACATCGGCGGCAGGGCCTAGGTCGCTCGGTAACACATCGCCGAGGTCGACATCTGAGAGCGAAAGGCCGCGTGCCTCCACTTCGGCCTCGAAAGTGCTGCCAGCATCGATGCGCGCCATTGCAGCTGCAGCCTGCTCGGCATTTCCATAAACGAGCCGCTCCACGAGGCGGCGCTCTGGCTGCACAAACTCGGAGCGGCGCTCTTCATAGAGCTCTTGCAAAGCCGTCTCGTCCACGGCCACGGTGTCGAGGATCATCTCAGGGGTGAGCCAAGCGTATGTGATGACCTTGGTTTCAGGCAGTGTGTAGGCATCGGGGTTGGCCTCGTACTCTGCGGTTAGCTCAGCATCGGTCGGGGCGGGCAGGGGCGTGATCAGGTCGTTTTGATCCATGAAGGCCCAGGAAAATGACCGCTCTTCGGCGGCGAAGGAAACCAGTGTGTCCGTGAACGTACTCGGCGCTTCAATTCCTCCGATCACCGCGATCTGCAGGATTTGCCGGGAGAGATCCTCCCGGATTTGCGTCTCATAGCTGTTCTCAGTCATCCCGTTGCGGCGGAGCGCATCAGCATAAAGCTCTCGGTCGAATTCCCCGTTGAGACCCACGAACGCGCCCGACCGCAAAATCTCATCGCGTACTTGGGCGTCACCCACTGATAGCCCCTGGACAGCGGCCTCATTGTCGAGCGCTCTTTGGGTGACGAGGCGACCCAGGGTCTGTTGTTGGAGCCCGATGGCCTGGGCTTCTGGGAAGCTGATGTTTTGCCCCGTTTGCTGCTCGAAAGTCCGAATGTCCGACTGAAGCGCGGTGAAGTAATCTTGCGCCGAAATACGCTTTTCGCCGACGGAGCCAATTGTCTGGCCGCCGCCACCGAAATTTCCGGTGCCAAAGCTCAAAAGGCCAACGCCGGTCAGGCCAAGGATGATCCAGATCGCGTAATTGGAAATCTTCTTGCGCACGTTCGCGGCCATGTGCGGTCTCCCTTCCGTCTGGCGCTGGCGTTTACCGCGCACCGCAGGGGCTCACAAGCTAAACCGGGTCGAAATCGCGCAGTCGTTTAAAGAGCTGATCGATCCCGTCTCGATCAATGTTTGCATAGGCAATTCTGAGTTCTCTTTCGCCCTTGCCTTCGGGCTCGAACATCGTGCCGGGGAGGCACAGAATTCCCGCCTGCTCGACGAGCTTTTGTGCGAAAACATCGGAACGCATGGCATGCGGAAAGCGGACATAAGCAAAGTAGGCACCGGCACCCAAAAGCTCCCATCCCTGCGCCGCCAGCGGTGGAAAACCAGTCTCGATAGCTTCACGCCGCGACAGGATCTCATCGCGTTCGCCGGCCAGCCATTGCTTAAGGTTCTGCATACCCCAAAGGGCTGCGCGCTGGCCAAGCTGAGCGGGGCAGACGGTCACTGTGTCTAGGAACTTTTCAATCTCTGCCATGCGAGCGGTCGATGTGACCACGGCGCCCACGCGGTGGCCCGTGAGGCGATACGCTTTTGAAAAGGAATAGAGATGAACCAGCGTGTCGTCCCAGTCCGGCTCTTGGAAGAGAGCGTGAGGCGCGCCATTTGCCGAGTGAAAGTCCCGGTACGTCTCATCAACGATTAGGGCGATCCCTTGATCTTTGCAGAGCTGGTAGAAATCCATCATCGTTTGAGCGGGATACTCGACGCCGGCGGGGTTGTTCGGTGTCACCAGAGCGATGGCTCTGGTTCGCGGGCCGATTAAATCAGCTGCGTCTTTAGCGCTTGGAATTAGGCCCTCTCGCGTGGGCAGGGGCACTGTCCCCACGCCAGCCATGTCGAGCCACATGCGGTGATTGAAATAGTATGGCGTGGGCAAAACAACCTCATCGCCTTCGTCGCAAAGCGTGGCGATCGTTGCTGCGAAAGCCTGATTGCAGCCAGAGGTGATGCCGACATTGTCCGGCATGATCGTGCCACCATAGGCCGCGGTCCACTGCTCTGCGAGTTCAGCACGAAGACCGGGTAGGCCGAGCACCGGGCCATAGAGATGCGTTTCTGTGTCTTCGATGGCAGCAGCCATAGCCGCGCGAAGGTCTGGGTGTGGGGGCTCCACCGGCGCTGCCTGGCTGACATTGATCAAGGGCCGCTCTGGCGGAAAATGGGCGCCTTGCAGCCAGCGCCTGGCCTCCATTACGGGTGGTGCAAAGGTTGCGCCGGTGCGCGACATCAATCGTGCCCGCGATAAGGCTCGACGTATTGCAACGCCATGTCCCATGGGAAAAAGATCCAGGTGTCCTGGCTCACCCCAGTGATAAAGGTGTCTACCATCGGCTCGCCATGGGGCTTGGCATAGACCGTTGCATAATGCGCCTTTGGGTAGTGCTTGCGGCACAGCTCAAGCGTTTTGCCCGTGTCCACCAGATCGTCGATGACGAGAATGCCTGTCCCATCGCCCATCATCTCAGCGTCCGGCGCTTTTAACACCTGCGCTTCTGCGCGCTCTTGGTAATCATAACTTTTCACGCTGATCGTATCGATGACCCGAACGCCGAGCTCGCGCGCGATGATCATTGCGGGAGCCATGCCGCCACGCGTGATAGCAACGATTGCCTTCCACGCGCCGTCATTGGGGCCGCGACCGTCTAGCCGCCAGGCGAGCGCACGACTGTCACGGTGAATTTGGTCCCAGCTGACATGAAATCCCTTTTCATGTGGCAGACGGTCGTTCATGGCTGTGATCCCTCCGGACTGGCTAGGCTTCTTTCTCGATTGGTTTCATGCCCACGATGTGGAAACCCGCATCCACATGCAGCACTTCGCCGGTGACCGCGCTTCCAAGATCAGAAAGCAGGTAAAGTGCCGACCGGCCGACCTCGTCCTGCGTGACAGTTCGGCGGAGCGGGGCGCTTTGCTCATTGTAATTCATGATCGCACGAAAATCTCCAATACCCGAGGCGGCAAGGGTTTTAATCGTGCCGGCGCTGATCGCGTTCACACGCACGCCTTTGGGGCCGAGATCTGCAGCGAGATACATCACTGATGCCTCAAGTGCCGCTTTAGCAACGCCCATTACGTTATAGTTTGGCATTACTTTTTCGGCTCCGAAGTAGCTGAGCGTGAGTGCTGAGGCGCCTGGAGCAAGCAAGGCCTCGGCCTTTTGCAGCACCGATGTGAAGGAGTAGACCGACACATCCATCGTCATCAGGAAATTGTCTCGGGAGGTTTCAACATATCGCCCACGAAGCTCGTTTTTGTCAGAAAAGCCAATGGCATGAACGAGGAAGTCGATGTTTTCCCACGTCGCTTGGATCTTTGACATGGCTACGTCAATGGAAGCGGCATCTGAGACGTCGCAATCCACAACAAGCGGGCTGCTCAGCTGATCGGCGAGCGGCATCACGCGTTTTTCCATGGCCTGCCCATGATAGGTCAGCGCGATCTCGGCACCCGCATTCTTGAGCGATTGAGCGATACCCCAGGCAATGGACTTGTCGTTGGCGAGACCCATGATCAGCCCGCGCTTTCCAGCCATGATTGTGCTGGTTTCGATTGTCATTGACAAATTCCCTTGCCTTGCCAGCTATTGCGCTCGTTTAGGTCAAAGGTTGGAGCGCGACAAGCGGCAGGACTATGAGTGA
>JBCCYG010000038.1:0-13532 GCA_039190145.1 Pseudomonadota bacterium
AACCTCTCGGTCCTCGCGCTCGTCTTCCTGTGGCTCTTCCCCACGGTCGGCCTCTTCGTGAGCTCGTTCCGCACGGCGGACCAGATCGCGAGCTCCGGCTGGTGGTCTGCTCTGTCCACGCAGGAAGCACAGCTGCCCGCGATTCGCCTCGCGGGAGAAGAGTCTCCCGATGGCGACCTTTTCGTTGTTGAGGGCAACATATTCGATGCCCCCGGCGATCGGGACATCACGGCCTGGGGCTGGTCCTCCCGCGGGCCTGAAGACTTTGCCCCCGGTGATACTGCCGAGCTCAGCCGCGACCGCACCATCACGCTCCAGTCAAACGGCGATTTTCGCCTCACAGGCATAGAGAGCTTTGAGGGCGCGCGCCTGCCGCGGGTCTTCACCACGGCTGTTAGCCCGCCGGAATTCACGACGGACAATTACAACTACATGCTCTTCGAAGGCTCGAATGAGAGCATGGCGCCCGCGTTCTTTAACACGCTTACCGTCACGATCCCTGCGACGATCATCCCGATACTTGTGGCGGCCTTCGCGGCCTATGCGCTCGCCTGGATGGAGTTTCCAGGCCGGGCACTTCTGGTTGCGCTCGTGGTGGCTCTCCTGGTGGTCCCACTCCAGCTCGCGCTCATTCCGCTCCTGTCGCTCCATGTCGATATCGGTATCGGCAAGGGCTATGTCGGGGTCTGGCTCGCCCATATGGGCTTCGGGTTACCGCTCGCGATCTATCTCTTACGCAATTACATGGCCGGCCTGCCGCGCGATATCATCGAAAATGCGCGCGTGGACGGGGCGACGGATTTCCAAATCTTCATGAAGATCATCCTGCCGCTTTCTTTCCCCGCGCTAGCGAGCTTTGCGATCTTCCAGTTCTTGTGGACGTGGAATGACCTCCTCGTGGCTAAGGTCTTCCTGATCGACTCCACAGGTCAAACGACCGTCATGACCGACCAGATCGTCAACCTGCTCGGTACTCGAGGTGGCAATTGGGAAATCCTGGCGACGGCGGCATTTGTGTCGATCTCGGTGCCGCTCATCGTTTTCTTCTCGCTCCAGCGGTACCTCGTGAGGGGGCTCCTCGCAGGCTCGGTCAAGTGAACAACATGCCCCGGGTCGTGACCCGGGGTCTCTCTCAGCAGGCACGCAAGATGAACCAGCAGACCAAAGAGATGTCCGGGCGTATCGTGACCGACCCCGATTGGTGGCGCGGGGCTGTGATTTATCAGATTTACCCGCGTAGCTATCAGGACTCCAATGGAGACGGGGTAGGTGACCTGTTGGGTATTGTTCAAAGGCTCCCTTACATCGCATCGCTCGGCGTCGACGGCATCTGGATTTCGCCCTTCTTCACATCGCCCATGAAGGATTTCGGGTACGATGTGAGCGACTATTGCGATGTCGATCCGATGTTTGGGACGCTGGCGGATTTCGACATTTTGCTGGAGACCGCCCATAGTTTTGGTCTCAAGGTCGTGATCGATCTTGTGCTGTCGCATACCTCGGACGTGCATCCCTGGTTTGTGGAGAGCCGCGCTTCCCGGGATAACGCCAAGGCTGATTGGTATGTGTGGTCCGACCCAAAGCCCGATGGAACGCCGCCCAATAACTGGCTGTCTATTTTCGGAGGCTCCGGCTGGCAGTGGGACGCGCGGCGAGAGCAGTATTACCTGCACAACTTCCTAGTCTCTCAACCCGATCTTAATTTCCACAATCCGGACGTCCAAGACGCGCTCCTCGACGTCACGCGCTTCTGGCTTAACCGGGGCGTCGATGGCTTTCGGCTCGACACGATCAACTTCTATTTCGCCGACAAGGAGCTTCGCGATAATCCGGCGCTGCCGCCTGAGGAGCGGAACGCCACCGTCGCGCCCTCGGTGAACCCCTACAATCATCAGAACCATCTCCACTCCAAAAACCAGCCGGAAAACCTTGAATTCCTTGAGCGTTTCCGCGCGCTCCTCGACGAGTTTCCTGGCTCTACCAGTGTAGGCGAAGTGGGCGATGCGCAGTACGGGCTAGAGATCTTGGGTGAGTACACTAAGGGCGATAGTCGGGTGCACATGTGCTACGCCTTTGAGCTTCTTTCCGGCAGTCGCCCTGGCGCGGAGTTTGTCGCTGAAACCTTTCGCCGATTTGATGCCGCTGCGCCCGAGGGCTGGGCCTGCTGGGCCTACTCGAACCACGATGTCATGCGCCACGCCACGCGGTGGGAGCTGAGCCCAGCCGCTCAACGCCTCTTTCACACGCTCATGATCTGCCTGCGTGGCTCGCTATGCCTCTATCAGGGAGAGGAACTTGGGCTGCCGGAAGCCGATGTACCCTTCGAGGCGCTTCAGGATCCGTACGGCATCGAGTTTTGGCCGGAATTCAAAGGCCGTGACGGATGCCGGACGCCCATGGTTTGGGAACGCTCCAACGTGAACGGCGGGTTCTCCGAGGGCCTCCCTTGGCTCCCGGTTCCCGGCGCGCATCTCGGCCACGCTGTCGCGGTACAAGAAGATGATCCTGGCGCGCTCATCCACCATTACCGGCGCGCGCTGAGCTTTCGGAAGGCCCATATCGGCCTGCGCCACGGGGATCAGACGCCGATGTCTGTCGAAGGCACGGTGTTGAGCTTTACGCGCACCCATGCGGATGAAACGCTCTTTTGCGCGTTCAACATGAGTGATGACCCAAGCTCCATCGACATGCCCGAGGGTGAGTGGACGAACATTGGCGCCGAGCTGGGCTCGATCTCAGCGGGGCAGGACGGGAAACTACATCTGGGGCCTTGGCAGGCCACCATCGCGCTAAAGAACGCATAAGAGGGAAAAATGGCCGATCTACTGCTTAAGGATGTCGAAAAGACATATGGTGGCACCGTTAATGTGCTCAAGAACATCGACCTCGACATCAAGCAAGGCGAGCTCATCGTCTTTGTTGGACCATCCGGATGCGGGAAATCCACACTTTTGCGGATGATTGCGGGGCTGGAGAAGATCACGGGTGGAACGCTCGAAATCGACGGCCAAGTGGTCAATGACGTACCGCCATCAGAGCGTGGTATCGCGATGGTGTTCCAAAGCTATGCGCTTTACCCCCACATGACGGTGCGTGACAACATGGCTTTCGCGCTTAAGCTGGCGAAGAAGACGCCCGCCGAGATCGACAAGGCAATCGCCTATGCCGCCGACAAGCTGCAACTGACGGAGTATCTAGACCGGCTGCCCAAGGCGCTCTCAGGCGGCCAGCGTCAGCGTGTGGCCATCGGGCGTTCGATCGTGCGGGATCCGAAGGTTTACCTCTTCGACGAACCGCTCTCGAACCTCGACGCCGCGCTGCGCGTCGCCACCCGCATCGAGATCGCGCAGCTCAAGGAGCAGATGCCGGAAAGCACGATGATCTATGTCACCCACGACCAAGTGGAGGCTATGACGCTTGCCTCCCGCATCGTCGTGCTCGCAAACAAAGGCATCGCGCAGGTGGGCTCGCCGCTGGAACTTTACGAGACGCCCGAAAACGAGTTCGTAGCGCAGTTCATCGGCTCACCTCAGATGAACCTGCTCTCAGGTGAGGTGGTCGAGACGGGAGAGGTTACAAAGGTCCGCGTGGATGCGGGCGGCGGAGTCATAGAAGCCGCCATCCCGACCCTGGCCGCCGACAAGGGCATGAAGGTCAATGTGGGCATACGGCCCGAGGACATGATGCAAACCGACGGTGAGGACTTTGCTTATACCGGAACAGTGGAAATCACCGAGGCCCTCGGTGAGGTGACGCTTCTTTACTTCAAAAGGGACGTCGGTGCCGATGCGCCGGTAATCGCAAAACTGCCAGGTATCCATCGCGATCTTCGCGGAGCGGCGCCCAAGCTGACTGCAGCTAAGGACAAAGTTCACCTATTCGCCAATGGTGTGTCGCTGCTCTATCGCTAATCGGCCATCGCCCGAAGTAGCGCCGCCGCCGCGTCGTCTGCCGGGAAGAAGAGCTCGATCCGGAGCTCCTCCAGCGTCTGATCCGCTGTCGTGGCGAATTGCGCGATGGTCCCGATGAGCGCAAGCCGCTGCGTGCCGAGTATGAAGATCGTAGGGATTGCTGGGGCGCCCGCTTCCTGAGGGCCGGCTCCCTCGCTGAGCCTGTCAGCGGCATCTTCGAGCGCCGGGACCCCGCCTTGGCTCGCACTTTCGCTCCTGAGCCGCAGAACCGTATGGCGCGCCACCTCAGGCCAGTTTTCGATCGCGCCCTGAACCGACGGCGACATGATGAGATCGAGCATCGATACGCCCTCCGCTGCACCCAGCGCGCCAAAGAGCCGCCGCGCGGGATCGTTGAGACGTTCGATCACCCAGAGACGGTTGAGCGCTACGCCGGGGTAGGGCGCGTGCCGCGACAGCGTCCAGTCGATGGCCTGCCGGATCGGCGCCATCTCTGCATCGTCCCAGTCCCGCGCCCCAAAGCGCGGGGCAAAGCCCACCGAACCGAGCATGCGGTTGCGCGCCTCAAACGGCACGTCCAGCGTCTCACTGAGATGGAGCACCATGTCCCGGCTGGGCCGCGCGCGGCCGGTTTCCAGAAAGGAGATGTGGCGCGCGCTCACATCTGCCTCCATTGCCAAATCAAGCTGACTCATGCGCCTCTTGGCGCGCCAGTGTTTCAGGCTCTCCGAAAAGCTCTCCATGGCCCTCTCTAGCACCGCTCGCTGCGAGGGTCAGTTACCTGCAAGGTAATTGTTTTGCCTCCCAGGCCCCGCGATGGTTGAGCAAAAGCATAGGAAACCGTGATGACACGAGAACAGAAACTCACCCGTTTCAACGGGGTCGCCATCGCCGCATTTGGCCTCATCTTCGCAGCGGGCGCCTGGACCCCAATCTACGATTTGGTGGCTTACTATATCCACGCGGCGCATTGGCCATACCATGCCGCCCCCAAGGTCGCGGGACCGACGGAGCGGCTGCTTATCGCAACAACGGGCGGGCTTTCCGTGTCTCTTGGCGTGGCTATTTGGACTGCCGCTGGCGTCGTGTGGGAGGCCTCGCCCGATGCGGCGCGCCGGCTCATCCGCTACACCGCTTGGACGTGGTTCATAGTCGACTCAAGCTTTTCGATCGTGGCCGGGTCGCCCATGAACGCCGCGCTAAACTTGGTCTTTCTGACAATGATCCTATTGCCGATCAGACGCTCAGCTGCAACGCGAAGTGCGACCGCCTAGGCCCGCCTGCGTCTGCGGCCACCACGGCCGCCCTGTGCCTCACCGGGCGCTTTGTTGAACGAAATCCACGCCGCGCCGCCCTCGTCATTGTTTGTCAGAAAGTTTGCAGCGCGGATCGCCTCCATCTCCTTGCCCGGGCGCGCTATGGTGGAGCCAAGACCGAACATCTGGCAGAACGCTTCGTTGTCCATTCCTTCTGGTAGGATAATCCCTGCGGCCTCTACTTGAGCCTTCTTCTCAGCGAGCTTCTTTGGTCCCACCGGGAGCGCTACTGGGTTCATGATCGCGCTCGTCATACCCGCTGTCATCGCCATGGGGAGGAACGCATTGTTGATCCCGTGCCGGTTCGGCAGACCAAATGAGATGTTTGAGGCACCGCAAGTTGTATTAACCCCAAGCTCGTCACGGAGCCGTCTGACAAGCGTGAACACCTGCTGACCGGCGGTTCCCATGGCGCCGATGGGCATCACCAGCGGGTCAACCACGATGTCATGGGCGGGGATGCCAAAATCCGCCGCGCGCTCAACGATCTTCTTGGCCACGGCAAAACGAACGTCGGGGTCTTCCGAAATGCCTGTGTCGTCATTCGAGATAGCCACGACTGGCACATCATACTTCTTAACGAGGGGCAGCACCAGTTCGAGGCGCTCTTCTTCTCCGGTTACCGAGTTCAAAAGCGGGCGTCCCTCGGCTGCCGCCAGCCCGTTTTCCAAAGCGCCGGGGACCGAACTGTCGATGCACAACGGGCAGTCGGTCACTTCTTGAACCTTCTCCACGAGCTCCTTCATAAGCCCCGGCTCGACAAAGTTGTTGTCTGCGTAACGCGGATCTTCTGCCATCTTGTTGGAAAACACAGCGCCGGAATTGATGTCCAGCACATTGGCACCCGCGGCCACCTGTGCCACGGCATCCGCCTGGACGCGTGAGAAATCCCCGCGCTCCAGCTCTTCATTCAGGATTTTGCGTCCCGTGGGATTGATGCGCTCGCCGATCACGCAGAAGGGCTCGTCGAAGCCGATGATTGCAGTCTTCGTCTTCGACTCGATGACGGTCCGTGTCATTTAGGGTCCTTTAGGCAGCAGGTGCGCCGGAAGCGCCGCCATTGTTTTGCGTCCAGGCGGCATTGGTTTTGATCCCGCCAAGTGGGAAGAAGTGCACGCTTTCGATGTTGAAGTCCGGGTGCTCGGCTTTGTGGGCCGCAAGCTCGGCGATGAATTCCGTCGGCTCAAACGGCATGAGTAGTTTAGTGACGTCTTTTGCTCGCTTTTGGAGCACACGGAGCGAAGCACCCACGCCGCAGGCAATGGCAAATTTGATGAGCGTTTGAAGCTTTGCCGGGCCCGCCACACCTATATGGATCGGAATTGTGATACCGGCAGCCTTCAGGCTGTCCGCCCAGTCGATCACGGGGCCCGCCTCAAAGCAGAATTGAGTGGCGATGGCCATTTCCGCATCACTGGTGTCGGAAAACGCTTGCTTCCAGCGCAGCGCAGCATCCACGTTCCGCGTGCCGCCCTCGGGGTCGATGTCTTTGTTTCCTTCGGGATGACCGGCCACGTGCAGACGCTTGAACTCGGCAAACGCGCCGCTCTCAAGCAATTGCATGGAGCTGTCGAAGTCTCCGTGAGGCTTGTCCACACCTCCGGCAAGAAGCAGCGCCTGCTCGACGCCGGCTTCACCCTGATAGCGCGCGATCCAGTCTTCAAGCGTGGCTTTGTCCCTGATGATCCGCGCGGGGAAGTGCGGCATCACGGGAAAGCCGTCCGCCGCAAGCCGCTTCGCGGTCGCGACCATATCTTTAATGGGCGTGCCCTCGATATGGGCGATGTAAACGCGGGTTCCCTCGGGCAGGATGGCGCGGAAATCGTCCACCTTTTCCGCTGTGCGCGGCATCACCTCGATCGAAAAGCCTTTCAGAAAGGCCTCAACTTCGGGGCTCACCTCGGCAGGACCGTCATCCCGCACTTTGAAATTCAAGAGTGCCATCGTCTCCCCCTCACGCCTTTCCTTCGTTCTGTATCAGAGTTCGAACCCGCGCGGGGTCGTATTCCGCCTCGAGCCGTGCGGCCTCAGCCGCCGCAACCTCCGAGGGGTCGCCGTCAACAGCGTAGGGATCGCCCTTGCGCCACTCTGCGAGGTAAGCATCGGTATCGGATGCGCCAAGCTTCATTGCTGCGGCGTCAATGGCCTGCTCAAAACGCTCGGGAAGCTGCACTTTCGCGCCCCGTCGGCCTTTGCCAACGATGACCTGGGCGGGGATATCGCGCCAGTAAACTATAGTGACGTCAGGCATGAGAATCCCCTCGCTAGTTTGCCTCTTCTAACGGCGCGTTAATCGCCCGCATGGCCCGTTTTCGACAATCCGGCTTCTGACCGCGACGAGTGTGTCTTGCCGTCACTCTGTTGCGTGTTTCACCAAAGGTCATTAGCTTCTGTCTCAACTCGTTATGAAAGGCGCAAAAGATGGCGCCAATGCGCTCCGGTGATGCGGGCGCGATCCCGGAAACGGTCGAACCGGCTGCGTCACCCTCCGCCCCGGCGGGCCCGCTCTATGCGGCGCTCGACCTGGGAACAAATAGCTGTCGCATGCTCATTGCCCGGCCGTCGGGCAGTGGCATTGAGGTCGTTGATAGCTTCTCCAAACCGGTCCAGCTCGGCCAAGGCCTAGAGGCGTCTGGCAGGCTTTCGCGCAACTCCATGTCCAAGACCGTGCAGGCCATGCGCATCTGCAAGCAGAAGCTAAAAAAGCATGGTGTGGAGCGGATGAAGCTGGTGGCGACAGAAGCTTGCCGCCGGGCCTCTAATGCGCGCGACTTCGTTCGGTATGTTCGGCGCGAAACCGGGCTCGCTCTCGAAATCATCGAACCAAAGGACGAAGCGCGCTACGCGGTCATATCCTGCTCTCCGCTTGTCTCGAAAAAGTCGCAGCAGCTCCTTGTCGTTGATATCGGTGGCGGCTCGACAGAGCTGGTGTGGATTGATCTCTCGACCGTACCAGCCAAACGTAAGAAGCGGGCGATCATGGGGCTCCATGCCGGGTTTGACGCCGCAGATGAAGGTGCCCGCGTGGTCGACTGGATATCGGTTCCGCTCGGGGTGGCGACCCTTCGCGAGCAGTTCAATGATGTCGAAGACGACGCCGCCCGGTTTGCACTGATGAGCTGGTTCTTTGAGGAAAATCTCGCAGAGTTTTCGCCTTACAATGCCGAAAATTCGCGAGACGGATTTCAGATCATTGGCACCTCGGGCACCGTGACAACGGTAGCAGCGAGCCATCTCGGCCTTAAACGCTATGACCGGGAAAAGGTAGATGGGCTCAAGATGACCTCAGACCAGATCGACGCCGTCATCCGCGAATATCTGACCCTCGGACCTGAAGGCCGCCGCACAGACCCCCGTATCGGGCGCGACCGGCACGCGCTTATCATGTCAGGGGCGGCTATTCTGCAAGCTCTTCTTCGGGTTTGGCCAACTGACCGACTATCAGTCGCTGATCGCGGTCTGCGCGAAGGGATGCTCTATTCACAGATGAGCGAAGACGGCGTCTTGAACTTCAAATGAATGTCGAAGGCGCTGACCTTGTTCACAGATAAACCATGAAAGGTCAGCGCCAGCACCCAGGTTCCGACTTGCCGGCAAACCAATTACATACTCAGCAAGAGAACCATTACCACTCACACGAGCACCCTGATATGGAAGCGGTCTTTCCGAAGGCTTACCGAACGAGGGCAAATTTGGGGCATTTGAAAGAGTTATGAGCGGCAAGGGTAAAGGCAGTTCAGGGCGCGGGCAGCGCGACCTTCGCGTGAAGGTCAAAACAGCAAGGGGCAGGCGCCTGAGCTCTACGCGCTGGCTCGAACGCCAGCTCAACGATCCCTATGTTAAACGGGCTCGCGCAGAGGGCTTTCGCGGTCGCGCCGCTTTCAAGATCTTAGAACTCGACGATAAGTACGGGTTTCTTAAGCCTGGCGCGCGCGTTGTTGATCTCGGCTGTGCACCTGGGGGTTGGGCACAGGTCGCGGTCCGCAGGGTAAACGCTCTTGGGGAGGATAAGGGGCCTCATGGCACGGTGCTAGGAGTTGACCTACAAGAGGTCGAGCCTCTCCCCGGCGCGGAGTTCCACCTTATCGATTTCATGGAGGACGGAGCAGACCAAAAGGTCAAAGATTGGCTCGGCGGACAGGCCGATGTGGTCATGTCCGATATGGCCGCGGCATCCTCCGGCCACAAACAGACAGATCACCTCCGCATTATGGCACTTTGTGAGGCCGCCGCCGAGCTTGCTTTTGATGTGCTCGCGCCGGACGGCACTTTTGTTGCAAAAGTGCTAGCGGGAGGCGCAGAAGGAGAGCTTCAAAAGCTGTTGAAGCAGAAATTCTCCAAGGTGGCCAATGTTAAGCCTCCGGCATCGCGTTCGGACTCCTCGGAAAAATTCGTGGTAGCGACAGGCTTTCGAGGCTGATCAGCGGAGCCTATCGCTGGCAATCTCAGATGCTGAACGCAGCATGTTCTATTGCATGCTCTAGCGAAACATACGCTAAAGCCGTTACTTTAAGATAACCCATTGTTAAAAATAGATTTCGTGAAGAAAGTGAGTGGGTATTGTCCTTGATTTGCAACTCCGGGCCAGCCATGAGAGAGGTTGTGTGGGCGCTAACGGTACTCAGGCATAAGCACTCAATTTGAGAGTTTAGGATGACATTCCATGGCTGACTTCGATCTTTTCATAATCGGCGGCGGCGTAAATGGCTGCGGCATCGCGCGCGACGCTGCTGGGCGTGGCATGAAGGTCGGCCTCGCCGAAATGAATGATCTAGGCTCTGCCACCTCATCAGCTTCTACAAAACTCTTCCACGGCGGGCTGCGCTATCTTGAATACTTCGAGTTTCGCCTCGTCAGAGAGAGCTTGATCGAGCGCGAACGGCTGTTGAAAGCCATGCCCCACATCTCCTGGCCCATGCGCTTTGTGCTGCCCTATCACAAGGACATGCGGTTCGAGAGCACGACGCCGACATCAAAGCTTCTGACATTTGTGATGCCGTGGATGAAAGGCCGCCGTCCGGCGTGGCTGATCCGTCTCGGCCTCTTCATGTACGACAATCTCGGGGGGCGTAAGATCCTGCCGCCAACCTCGACACTCTCACTCCGCAACGCGCCCGAAGGTGCGCCGCTGCAGGAGCGCTTTGCGAAGGCTTACGAGTATTCGGACTGCTGGGTTGAGGACAGCCGATTGGTCGTTTTGAACGCACGGGACGCCGAAGCGCGCGGTGCAGCGATCATGACACGCACTAAAGTTATCACCGCTGAGCGCGCCGGGGAGCATTGGTCTATAACGCTGGAAGACGCATCCGGCACATGGCAAGTGACCGCAAAGGCCCTCGTCAATGCGGGTGGCCCCTGGGTTGAGGACGTAATCCGCACCAAGGTCCGCCAAAACACGACCGAAGGCGTGCGCCTCGTACGTGGGTCTCACATCGTGACAAAGCGGCTTTACGAACATGACAAATGCTACTTCTTTCAGGGAGAAGACGGCCGGATTATCTTCGCCATCCCCTATGAGACGGACTATACGCTCATCGGGACAACCGACGCGGAACATGACGATCCTTCTGTAAAACCGCATATTTCCGACGCAGAGCGGGATTATCTGCTGCGATTTGCCTCAAACTACTTCGCGCAGCCGATCACCGCGGATGACATCGTCTGGACCTATTCCGGCGTGCGGCCGCTCTACGACGATGGCGCCTCGTCGGCGTCGGCGGCCACGCGTGACTACGTGCTCAAGCTCGATCAGGACGGCGCGCCTTTGCTCAACATCTTCGGCGGAAAGATCACCACGTATCGCAAGCTCGCCGAACACGCGATGGAGAAGCTGGCCGAGGGAATGACCATACCGGGTGAGGCATGGACGGCCGGCGTGCCCATGCCCGGTGGGGATTTCGCGGTTTCCGAGGTGGAGGCAAAGATAACCCAGTTGAAGCAGGACTATCCGTTCCTCTCAGCAAAGTGGGCCAAGAGGCTGATCCGTGCATACGGCACCGAAGCTTCAGAGGTGCTTGGCGACGCGAAGACGGTAGAGGACCTTGGAGAGGACTTTGGCGCGTCGCTCACTGAGCGAGAGATGCACTGGCTGATGTCAAAGGAATACGTTCAAACTGCCGAAGACGCGATCTGGCGGCGCTCGAAGCTTGGGCTGCGTCTGTCGAAGGCAGAAGTCGAGGCGCTTGAGGCCTGGATCACCAATAAGAAAAAAGAGGCAGAAGCCGCATGAGCCACATCATCGCCATCGATCAAGGCACAACATCGAGCCGCGCCATCGTTTTCGACGCCAATATGCAGGTTGTCGCCATCGCGCAGGAGGAGTTCGCCCAGCACTACCCGCAATCGGGCTGGGTCGAGCACGATCCAGCAGACATCTGGGCCACGGTGGTGGCCACTACCCGAGCGGTGCTGGAGCGGGCGGACCTCAAAGCCACCGACATTGCCGCCATCGGAATCACTAATCAGCGGGAGACGACCCTCGTCTGGGATCGCGACACGGGCAAGCCGATCCACAACGCGATCGTCTGGCAGGACCGCCGCACCGAGCCGTTTTGCCGCGAATTGCGCCAGGAGGGCTTTGAAGCGACGATCACCGAGAGGACCGGGCTTTTGGCGGACCCCTATTTCAGCGGGACAAAAGTGCGATACATCCTCGAAAACGTGGATGGCGCGCAGGACGCCGCGGAGGCGGGAAAGCTCGCCTTTGGCACAGTGGATAGCTACTTGATTTGGCGGCTCACCGGCGGCAAGCGCCATGTGACGGATGCCACGAATGCCGCGCGCACCATGCTCTACGACATCCGCAAAGGGCATTGGTCGACGACAATTTGCGAGCGCTACGGCATCCCCATGTCGATGCTCCCTGAGGTGCTCGACTGCGATGCGGATTTCGGAACGACTCGCGCCGATCTGTTCGGGGCCGAGATCCCGATTTACGGTGTCGCAGGCGATCAACAGGCGGCCACGCTGGGTCAAGCTTGCTTTGAGCCCGGGATGCTCAAAAGCACCTACGGCACGGGGTGTTTTGCCCTGATCAATACTGGCGACATGCTTGTCACAAGCCGGAATAGGCTCTTAGGAACAATCGCTTATCAGCTAGGTGGCAAGACGACATACGCGCTCGAAGGGTCGATCTTTATCGCAGGCGCCGTCGTCCAATGGCTCCGGGATGGCCTCAAGATCATCCGCGAAGCCAAGGAGACCCAACCTCTCGCGGAAGCCGCGGATGCGGGGCAGGACGTCTATCTCGTTCCCGCCTTCACGGGGCTCGGTGCGCCGTATTGGGATGCGGACTGCCGCGGCGCGATCTTTGGTCTGACGCGCGGCTCGGGGCCCGAAGAGCTTGCCAAGGCGGCGCTTGAGAGCGTCGGATTTCAAACGCGCGACCTTTGGGAGGCGATGCGTGCCGACATGGGGGCAGGGGGTGAAGCGGTGCTCCGCGTAGATGGCGGGATGTCCGCCTCCGATTGGACGATGCAGTTTCTGAGTGACATCCTCGGGGCATCTGTGGATCGACCGAAAGTGCTCGAAACGACCGCTCTTGGGGCTGCTTGGCTCGCGGGTCAGCGCGCTGGATTATACCCTGGGCAGGAGGAGTTTGCCGCGTCCTGGGCGCTTGATCGGCGCTTTGAGCCAGGGATGGAGGAGAGCCTTCGCGATACGCGATATGCAGGCTGGAAGGATGCCGTGAGCCGAACGCTCAGCGCGCGCTAAGGTGGCTTAAGTGAGATAATCAGGTCTTCAAAATTAAAGTTAGTTGGGCTAACTATGCGGCAAGGCACGAGCAGGAAGCGGCATGGAAGACCTCAAAAAGAAGTCAAAAACCTACCATCACGGCGACCTTAAGGGTGCGCTGCTAGAAGGCGTGCGCCAACTTATCGAGCGCGACGGCGCGGACGCTTTCAAGGTCTCTGAGGCCTGCCGGATCGCAGGTGTGTCGACGGCAGCGCCCTACAAACACTTCAAAGACCGCGATGAAATCATCCATGCAGTGGCGCTCGCCGGGATGCAGCGCCTCGGTGCGCGAATGCAGGTCGCCGCGGGGAGCTTTTCGGCCGGTGATCCGCGCCGCATCGAAGCGATTGGCCGTGCCTATCTTGATTTTGCTGCTGACGAGCCGGGCGTGTTTCGCCTCGTCTTCGGCCTTGCCGACGATCACGGCGAAGACGCAGCTCTAACCGAGACCGGCAACCGGACGAGCGGATTTGTGTCTCAGCTTGTGTCCGAGCATCTCGGGCTCCCGCTGGAAAGCGAGGAGGTCCAGCTTCGGGCCTATGCGCTTTGGTGCTTTGTGCACGGGCACGCT
>JBCCYG010000039.1:0-13430 GCA_039190145.1 Pseudomonadota bacterium
GCGCATTCCTTCCGCTTGGCGCTGTTATATAAGGCCGCGCGCAGCCATGAAAAGATTAAAGGCCGTCGCATCCACAGGGAAACGCGAAATGGTTTCAGCCGACTTAACGCCCCGTATCACAACTCTGGCTTTCGATGCCGACGATACGCTCTGGCATAACGAGACGTACTTTCAAATGACCCAGGCGCGCGTAGAAGAGTTCCTCGCCCCCTTCTGCGCACCCGATCACCTCCATGAAAAGCTCCTTGAAACCGAGCGCCGCAATATCGGTCGGTACGGCTATGGCGTAAAAGGCTTCACGCTCTCCCTCATCGAAGTGGCCATCGAGGTCAGCGAGGGCCGCGTGCCCGCCTCGGTCATCTCTGAGATCATCGCAGGGGGCCGTGATCTCCTCGCACATCCCGTGGAGCTTCTCCCCGGCGTGGCCGATACGCTCAAAGCCATTGCAGACCGCTACGCTCTCAAACTCATCACCAAGGGCGACCTCCTCCACCAGGAAGAGAAACTTGCCGCCTCGGGCCTGGGTGACCTCTTTGCCGAAGTCCACGTCGTCTCAGAGAAGGACCCGGCCGTCTATGCGCGCTGCTTGGGCGACGGCGCGGAAAACACCATGATGATCGGAAACTCCATGCGGTCCGACATCCTCCCAGCCCTCGCCGCAGGCGCCTGGGCCACGCACATCCCCTTTGAGATCGAATGGGAGCTGGAGCGGGCAAACGACCCTCAGGAAGACACCCGCTTCAATCGACTGGAGAATATGGCAGGCCTGCCCGCACTTCTGTCGCAATTGAGCTGACTTCCCGCCACTTTTCTGCCCCATTTCCATATGTAGGGGCCTCTGCTCTCGTTTTGCTCAGCATTTGCCGCACGGCCGCGAAAACGCGCCACAATATTGCCTTAATTCAAAACGCGTTTTTATTTTCCAGAAAAAACAACATCATGTTACTCTACATCCACGGATGGATGGCACGTTGGATCAACCGACGGCCGAGCAGGATTGAGGCAGCGACGTGCATACACGTCTTTTTCAGGTGGCCCGCCTAGGGCTTATGCTATTGGTTATTCTCTTTGCAGGGAGGGTCATGGGCGCGCCATACGCGGCCATGGTCATCGATGCTAGGTCAGGCGAGGTGCTCCACTCTCGCAACGCTGACACTCGGCTTCACCCCGCATCCCTAACCAAAATGATGACACTCTACATAGCCTTCCAGGCTGTGGAGCGCGGTGAGATTTCCCTTGATACACCGGTCAAGATATCGGCCAAGGCGGCCAGCGAACCGCCGTCTAAGCTAGGCCTCCGCAAAGGCCAAACGATCAAACTTCGGTTTTTGATCCGCGCTGCTGCGGTCCGCTCAGCCAATGATGCGGCCACCGCCATCGGTGAGGCCATTTCGGGCTCCGAGGCCGCCTTTGCGCGCCGGATGAACCGGACCGCCAAAGCGATGGGGATGACCCGCACGACCTTTAAGAACGCCCACGGCCTTACAGAGTCTGGCCACATGTCCACCGCGCGGGACATGACAACGCTGGGCCGCCACGTGCTCTATGACTTCCCGGAATATTACAACCTGTTCTCTCGTCGCTCGACGCATGCAGGTGTGAAAGAAGTCGCCAACACGAACCGCCGGTTGCTTAACGCCTATCGCGGCGCCGATGGGATCAAAACTGGGTACACCCGCGCTGCGGGCTTCAACCTCGTGGCCTCCGCCGAACGCGGCCAGGAACGGATCATCGCCACCGTTTTTGGCGGGCGCTCCACGGCCACGCGCAACGCACGCATCGCCGAACTTCTCGACATGGGCTTTGATCGGGCACCCACGCGGGTCGCTCTTCGCAAGCCCCAACTGCGCGCCGTCCCCGCGGACGGCTCCGATGGCAGTGCGGGCAAAACCATCCGCGTCGTCACGGCAGTCAAGCGTAGCTTGCGTCCTCAAGTCCGCCCAGGATACGGGGCGCAGCCGCCCGCAATCGTTGTGGCGGAGGCAGACATTCTTGAGGCAATCAAGCAAGCCAAAGAAGAGGCCCCGATTGCCACCCAAGAAACGGCCCAGGCGACAACGCCCACGATAACTCCAAGGGCGCGACCGGAAACAGTCGCCGCCCAAATTGTCCCCGAACCAGCCACCGAGATCGTTACGCGAGCCTCCACATCTGGCGGCAAACACTGGGGTATAAATGTCGGGCGCTACCCATCGCGCTACGCGGCGGAGAAAATCCTCCTCCAGGTTGCTCTATCTGAAATGGCGACGCTCGACGGGACACTGCGTAAGGTTGTCCAAACCTCTCGTGGCTTTGACGCGAATTTTGCCGGCATGACGCGCGACAGCGCAGGCCTCGCTTGCCGCCGCCTCCAGGCCCGCGGCACCCAGTGCTTTATGATGGGTCCTGGCTGATCTGCGCCTAAGCCTAGTGGGGCTTAGGCCACCTCATCGCTCAGATCGAACGCCGCCGAGATAAGCGTCCGCGTATATTCCGTCTGCGGCGCCTCGAATATCTGCTGCACGGGCCCCGCCTCCACGACGTCGCCCTGCTTCATGACCATGACCTTGTGCGACAGCGCCCGTACCACTTTGAGGTCGTGAGAGATAAAGAGATAGGCGAGCCCATAGCGCTTCTGCAAATCGCGCAGTAGATCCACAATCTGGCTCTGCACCGTCATGTCGAGCGCCGAGGTGGGCTCATCAAGCACCACGAGCTTCGGCTTCAAAATCATCGCCCGCGCCACCGCAATCCGCTGCCGCTGCCCACCGGAAAACTCGTGCGGGTACCGATCCATGGAAGCCGGCTCAATGCCCACCTCGCTCAGGATTTCCGCGACCATATCGCGCCGGTTCCGCCCCGGCTCGATCCCGTGCACGCCGAGCCCTTCGGCCACGATCTGCTCCACCGACATCCGCGGACTAAGCGAGCCATAGGGGTCTTGAAAAACGATCTGCATGTCTTTGCGGAGCGGGCGCATCTCCCGGCGGCGATACTGATGAATGTCTTTCCCGAGAAAGCTGATCCGATGCTCGCTTTCGATGAGCCGCATGATGGCGAGCGCCAGCGTCGTCTTCCCCGACCCGCTTTCGCCAACGATGCCAACGGTCTCCCCGGCCCGCACGCTAAGCGTCGCGCCATTGACGGCCTTCACATAGCCCACGGTGCGGCGCAAAAATCCGCGCTGGATCGGGAACCAGATCTTGAGGTTCTCTGTCTCGGCGACCACGGGCGCGTCCTCCGTCACCGGCTCTGGCATGCCTGTGGGCTCAGCGTTCAAGAGCTTTTGAGTATAGGGATGCTGCGGGTCGTCAAAGACATCCGCGGTCTTGCCCGCCTCCACGATCTCCCCGTCTTTCATGACGCAGACCCGATCGGCAAACTGGCGCACGATCGTTAGGTCATGGGTAATAAAGAGGAGGCTCATGCCCTCGGCCTCTTTCAACTCCGCCAAGAGCGACAAAATCTGCGCCTGAATCGTGACATCAAGCGCCGTCGTCGGCTCATCCGCGATGAGGAGCTCCGGCCCATTGGCCAGCGCCATGGCGATCATAACCCGCTGCCGCTGACCGCCAGAAAGCTGGTGAGGATAGGCGCTCAGCCGCGTCTCCGCGTCCCGAATACCCACCTTGTTCAACAGGTCGAGCACCCTCTCGCGCGCCTCGTCTCCTTGCACGCCCTGGTGCAGCGCGATGGATTCGATGAGCTGCTTTTCCAGCGTATGGAGCGGATTGAGAGAGGTCATCGGCTCCTGAAAGATAAAGCTGATGTCGTTGCCCCGGATGCGCTGCAGGTCGCGCTCAGAGGCCCCCACCAATTCCTCCCCGCCGTACTTTACCGACCCACGCACCCGCGCGTTGGAGCCCAGAAGCGACACGGTCGAAAGCGCAGTGACGGACTTCCCGGAGCCTGACTCGCCTACGAGGGCGACCGTCTCCCCCTTCTGGATGTCAAACGACACGCCCTTCACGGCCTCGGTCCGACCGAACGACACCCGCAGGTTCGAAACTTGGAGAACTTCGCTCACTCGGCCGCCGCCTTCCGCGTCTGCGTCACCGGCTCTTCCTCATCGCTCACGGCCCCGCCGGGAGCAAATACCTTCCTCTGGTCAAACGCATCCCGCACGCCTTCAAAGATGAACACGAGGAGAGAGAGCATAATCGCAAAGGTAAAGAACGCGGTAAATCCGAGCCACGGCGCTTGCAGGTTCTGCTTGGCTTGCAGCGTCATCTCCCCCAGCGACGGCGCCGATGACGGCAGACCAAAGCCGAGGAAATCGAGCCCCGCCAGCGTCCCGATGGCCCCGGTAATCACAAACGGCATGAGCGTCAGCGTCGCCACCATCGCATTGGGCAGCATGTGCCGGAACATGATCGTCCAGTTGCTCACACCCAGCGCCTGCGCCGCCCGCACATATTCAAAGTTCCGCGCACGCAAGAATTCCGCCCGAACCACGCCCACGAGAGCGGGCCAACCAAAGAGGATCATGAGGAAGACAAGGAGCCAGAAACTTCGCCCCAAAATCGCAAAGAGAATAATGATGATGTAAAGCGACGGAACCGCGCCGAATATCTCGAGGAACCGCTGAAAGGCGAGGTCCACCCAGCCCCCGAAATAACCCTGCACCGCCCCCGCGATGATCCCGATGATCGAGGCGATGGAGGTGACGATGATGGTAAAGAGGATAGAGAGCCTGAACCCGTAAATGACGCGCGCAAGCACGTCGCGCTTGGTGTCATCGGTCCCGAGCCAGGTCTCGGAGTTGGGCGGCAGCGGCGCCGCACCGGGCAGATCGACCGAGTTGTTGTAAGAGTTACGGATCGGTGGCCAGATCGCCCAACCCTCCTCAAAGCCCGGCGCATCAAAAGCATTGGCCTCAATGAGCTCAATCGTCCCGAGCGGGTCATCAAAACAGGGGTCTGCCACCCCGCCCGACCGGATGAGGCACTCTACTTCCGGATCCTTGTAGACCGCCTCCGTCGCGAAATCCCCGCCATATTGCTCTTCGGAATAGAACTGGAAAATCGGCATCCGGTACTCGCCGCGGTAGTTCACCAGGATCGGCTTATCGTTCGCCAGAAACTCCGCAAAGAGCGAGAGACCAAAGAGGAACGAAAAGATGATAAGCGACCAATAGGCCCTCTTGTTTGAGCGAAAGTTCTGCCAGCGCCGGCGACCGATAGGCGTCATCTTGAACATCACGACCGCCTCTCAAAGTCGATGCGCGGATCAACGAGCACGTACATCAGGTCCGATAGGATGTTCACCACAAGGCCGATAAGACCAAAGGCAAAGAGCGTCCCAAACACGACCGGATAATCCCGCGCCACCGCCGCCTCAAAGCCCAGCCGCCCGAGCCCGTCGAGGCTAAAGAGCGTCTCGATGATGAGCGACCCGCCAAAGAAAATGCCGATAAAGAGCGCCGGAAATCCAGAGATCACGATGAGCATTCCATTCCGGAAGACATGCCCGTAAAGCACCGCCCGCTCGCTCAGCCCCTTCGCCTTGGCGGTGATCACGTACTGCTTGTTGATCTCATCGAGGAAGGAGTTCTTCGTCAGCAAAGTCAGCGTCGCAAACCCCGCGATGGAGGAGGCAATCGTCGGCAGCGCCAAGTGCCAGAAATAATCCAGCACCTTCATGATCGGGCTCAACTCTGACCAGTTTTCTGACGTGAGCCCCCTTAGCGGGAAAATCTGTAGGTAAGAGCCCCCCGCGAAAAGCACGATGAGCAACACCGCAAAAAGAAACCCGGGGATCGCATATCCCACAATGATCGCCGCCGAGGTCCAGGTATCAAACGACGTCCCATCATGGACAGCCTTGCGAATGCCCAGCGGGATCGAAATCAGATAGATCAACAGAGTCGACCAAAGACCGAGAGAGATCGAAACCGGCATCTTCTCAATCACCAGATCAAGGACCGAGATGTCGCGAAAGTAGCTGTCGCCAAAGTCAAAGCGGATGTAGTTCCACATCATCAGCACGAACCGCTCGAACGGCGGCTTATCGAGCCCAAACTCCCGCTCTAGCTCGTCGATGAAATCCTGCGGCAGGCCCCGCGCCCCCGCATATTCGCTATCATTGCCGATATCGTCCTGAACGCCGCCCGCATCCCCGGCAAAGCCTTCAAAGACATCGCCCTGCCCCTCGAGGTTTGCAATGTATTGCTCAATTGGGCCGCCGGGAACGAACTGCACCAACACAAAGTTGATGAGCATGACCCCAAACAAGGTCGGGATGACCAGAAGCAATCGTCGGAGGATATAGGCGCTCAAGGGAGTCTTCCGTCTGGCTTAGCTGATCAGGCCCGCATCGCGCAGGGCTTGCTGCTTTTCTTCGTTAATCCACCAGAAGTTAAGATAACCCGTCGCATAGGGCGGCAGGTTTTCGGGATGTTCATACATGTTGTAAGCCGCGATCCAGGTATCGGGCACGTATCCCGTCGGCACAATGAAAAACGCCCGCCGAAGCGCGCGATCGAGCGCCATGAGCGCCACGTCCTGATCTTCCTGATTGTCGGTGACAAAGGACGCCTCAATGATCGCGTCTACCAGAGGATCCGCCAGGCCCGCCGGGTTAAAGAGGCTAAACGCCGCCTCCTCAGAACCATACATCTGGCTTAGCCCGCCGCCCGTCGTCTGGAATGCGCTGTAGCGTGTGGAGTAAAGCAAGTCGAAATCGCGGTCGCGGCGGCGGTTGGTGTATTGCGCAGGGTCGACCTTCTCGAGCTTAACGACGATCCCAAGCTCCTCGAGGTTTTGCGCATAGGTATCGTGCATCGCGTCGACACTGTCCTGAATGTTCGACGGGTAGAGGAAGAGCACCTCAAGCGGCTGCCCGTCCTTTTGCGAGACCCCGTCAACGATCTCATACCCTGCCTCCGCGAGAAGCCCCGCAGCACGGCGCAGGTTGCGCCGATCACGCAGGCCTGCACCGTTAGATTCATGGAACTGGTATACCGGCTCCGTGTAGATGTCGTCCGGCACCACATCGCCCAGCGACTGAAGGAAAGCGAGCTCTTTGCCTTCCGGCACGCCCTTTGCCTCGAGCGGTGTACCCTCCACAAAGGAAGACCGCGGCGCGGAGAGCCCAAAGAGGAGCGACTCGTTGGTGTATTCAAAGTTAAACGCCAGCGCGATCGCCTCGCGCACGCGCTTGTCGGCGAACTGCGGCTTGGCCAGATTAAAGACAAATCCCGTCGGGTTGGGCGGGGAACCAGACGGGATTTCCTTCTTTTCGATTACCCCGTCATTGACGCGGTTGAAATCATAGCCCGTTGCCCAAAGCTTCGGGTCGCCCTCGGGGCGGATCGTGTAAACGCCAGACTTGAAGCCCTCGAAAGACGTCGTCTGATCGCTGAAATACTCGACCCGGATCCGATCGTAATTGTGACGCCCCTTGTTAAACGGCACGTCCCAACCCCAGTAATCCTCCCGGCGACGGTAGACGATGTTCCGGTTAACGTCGAAGCTCTCAAGCTGGTAAGGGCCTGACCCCACCGCCACTTCCATCCGTGGCTCATCCAAACGCCGGGTCTCATCGGCCTCAAACCAAGCCTTGGAAAAGACGGGCGTCGATCCGACTGTCTCGATCCGCGAGCGCAGCGATTCCTCGGGATTGAAGTCAAAGCGGCACACATACGTGTCCACGGCTTCCGCGTTGGGGACCATCCGGCTCACAGCCTGCGCATATGATGGTAAGCCCTGGTCGAGGAAGAGCTTGTGAGAGAACACCACGTCCTCGGCGGTGACGGGCGTGCCATCCCAAAACATTGCCTCAGGGCGCATGTAGAAAAGCACGTAGTCCCGGTTTTCCGGGTATTCGATGCGCTCGGCCAGGATGCCGTAATACTGGCTGACGCTGTCTTCCACGCTGGAAATCAGGGAATCGTATTGAATGCTCGTTAGAACGCCCGAGCGTCCCTTGCGCGAATACGGATTAAGCGAGTCAAACGTGCCAGAGCTCGACACCCGCGCCACGCCACCCTTCGGCGCGTTCGGGTTCACGAAATTGAAATGCGGGAAGTCTGCAGGGTAGTCGAGATTGCCGAAAAAGGAGTAGCCGTGGGAACTCACCATGTTGTCCCCGGCCCGCGCCGCGCCCACACCGAGCCCGGTCGCCGCTGCTGCCCCGCCAATGAGCCCCAAGGCCATGCGTCGGTTCATCAGCAGGGGATGTTCCGGTTGCGCCAATGGCGATGGGATCGCAACGGCTTCTACATGGGGCGGAAGGGGGAGCTTACGGCGCATGGGCGATCATCCTCTTTCGTCTCGACTGAGCTTCGCGACACAAAATAACCTAAATCGCGTAAAGTCGATTGCAAAGAAGACGACAAAGGTCTGACCGCCTTGTGAGGTGGGAGTGATCCGCAAGCGGTGCCGAATTAAGCAATTATCGCCAGCCCGGCCGGACGGACCCCGTCAAAGGCGCGGCACACACCGCGCAGATAACTCTGCCCAAAGTTAAGGGTTAGCCACCAATCGTCGCCAGATACGCGATCAGATCCGCTCGGTCTTCCTGCTTCGGCAGCCCTGAGAAGCTCATCGTCGTCCCAGGTGCGAAGCCCCGCGGGTTTTCGAGGAACTTATAAAGGTTCTCCGGCGTCCAAACTGTGCCGTTCTGCGTGAGATTGCCCGAATACCCAAATCCAGCCACCGCTTCGATGTCACGCCCGACCAAGGCAAAGAGGTGCGGCCCAGTACCGTTCGCCCCATTGTCGAGCTGGTGACAGGCGCGGCACTTGTTAAAGACGCGCTCGCCTTTGCCAGCGTCGCCCAGCGCCAGGGCCTCCTCCATGGTCGGCCCCTCTTCGACAACTTCTTCCTCTGCACCCTCCACTTCGATGGAATAGGCCTGCTCATGGTGGTCGCCATGACCCCCCATGTGATAAATCTCCTCAGCGGCCCAGGCGCCGAGCAGGAAAACAAGCAGAGAGCCGCATAGAGCGGCCGTTGCCTTGGTGGCGATCATCGTGTCGACCATGTCGCGTCCCTTGGTATTCAATGGTGTGCCATGAGTACCGCCTTTGCCTCGCCAGGAACAAGGTGTAGGAGCCGCGACCAAACGACCTCATTGCCTTGACCAAAAAGAAGCAAGTTCCGCGTATCATGGCCGAAAAAAGCAAGAAAATCGCCTTCCAAGGGGAGCTCGGTGCCTACGGCCACCAGGCCTGCCTCACCGTTCGCCCCTCGCATGAGCCGCTCCCCTGCGCGACGTTCGAAGATGTGATCACAGCCGTCAAATCAGGCGAGGCCGAGCTCGCCATCGTGCCAGTCGAAAACTCGACCTATGGGCGCGTGGCCGACATCCACCGGCTGCTCCCCGAAAGCGGGCTGCACATCATCGCGGAGACCTTTGTGAAGGTCGAGATCAGCCTGCTCGGTGTGCCAGGTGCCACGCTTGAAGACGTCAAAGAGGCCCACGGTCATCTCGTGATCCTCCCGCAATGCTCAAACTTCCTCACTGAAAAGGGCATCGCGCCGCGCATCGCGTCTGACAATGCACGCGCGGCGATGGAAGTCGCCGAGCGCGGCGACAAAAGTCACGGCGCGCTTGCCTCCTCCCTTGCGGGCGAAATCTACGGCCTCATACCGCTCGCCGAACGCATCGAAAACGATGCCAACAACACCACCCGCTTCCTGCTCATGGCGCCCTATGCCGATATGACCCGGCGCTCAGAACGGATGATCACCACCTTCGTCTTCCAGGTCCGCAACATCCCCGCCGCGCTCTACAAGGCCATGGGCGGCTTCGCGACAACCGGCATCAACATGACAAAGCTCGAAAGCTACATGGTTGGCGGCCACTTCACCGCCACGCAGTTCTATGCAGATGTCGAAGGCCACCCAAGCGACGACGCCTTAAAGCTCGCCTTCGAAGAGCTTGAATTCTTCACGCAATATATGAAGGTGCTCGGCACCTACCCCGCCGATCCGCGGCGCGACCGTTAACCCGAAGACGCCCTAGGAGTTGGCGGCCCTCGGCGGCTGCGCCCCGTGCTCGCGCTCAAGCGCCGCCGCATAATCGGCCACCGCCTGGTCAAAGCGTTTGCTCAGAGAGCTCTTGGCAAGCTTCAGCGACTGGACCAACAGACGCGCCGACAGGTTGGTCGGGACAAGCTCAAGACCCACAGTGAGCCGCGTCTTTCGCGGGCTAAGCGCCACAAGCTTGACCGAAAACGAGCCCTTGAGCCCGCCAGAAAGAGAACTGACCAACAAGTTCGTCGGCGCCGTGAAATCTGTCACTTTGGCTTTTAGGCTGCGCGCGCGCCCGCGAAACTCGAATTCCACATCCCAGACCGTCCCAAGCCCCGGCCCGCTTTCGGGGTCTGTCCGGCTGATCTCGGCACCACGTCGAAGCGCGCGGCGCTCAAACGCACCAAAGTCCGACACAGCCGCGAATACGGTCTCGATCGGAAGGGCGATGTCCTCGCGGTCTGAAAACTTCATTTCTTGACCTCCGCGCTTGAGGTGCCCCGTGGCTCACTCCGCGCTGGTTCTGCTTCTGCTCTTCCGCTCAAAGTAGAGCTAATCGAGCCGGTCCGCTACCCAGCGGGACAGAAGAAAGTGTGCAATCGCGCCTTTTCTGGCCCCGGCGATCTCGGGGTGACGACCGGCCATGGCCTCGACCATCTCCTCCCGCGTGACCCATCGCGCATCGTCGAGTTCGACGGGGTCAAGCGTGATCTCGGTGGAGGTCGCCTGTGCGATGCAGCCAAACATGAGCGACGCCGGAAAAGGCCAGGGTTGGCTTGCCAGGTATCCTACCTCGCCAATCTTGATACCCGCCTCTTCATAGACTTCGCGCCGAACCGCGGCCTCCAGCGTCTCGCCAGGCTCCACAAATCCCGCGAGCAGCGAATACATCCCTGTAGGCCAGCCAGGCGAACGCCCGACAAGCACCGAATTGCCATGGAGCACGAGCATGATCACCACCGGATCCGTGCGCGGGAAATGGTGCCGGCCGCAAGCGGGGCAGTTCCTCTGCCACCCCCGCATCGCCATCTCAGATCTCTCCCCGCACCGGGCGCAGAAGCCATGAGTGCGGTGCCATTCAAAGAGCCCCCGCGCCGTCGCCGCAAGCTCGGCGTCCCGCGCGCTCAGCCGCGTCATCGCACCCCTGAGCTCGGTAAAGGCCGTTCCGGGCAGTTCCGGATGATGCTGCAAACTCGGGTCGAGAAAGCCGGTCAGCGCCGCGGGGTCTAGCCCATCAGGCTCCCAACTCGACAGATCAAACGCTTCTATAAGCGTGCCGTTATCATCGCGGCCCAGCAGGATCGGCTCAGCGCAATTCGCGGCGATCGCATGGTCTCGCGGCACCCGCGCCAAGGCACCCGCCTCGGTCAGCGCCGGTTTCCCGCGCCAAAGCACCACGGCCTCGCCAGGCGGCAATGCCGCCTCGCCGCGCAACTCCGCTGCGCGATCGAGGCCCGAGCCCCCAAATGTAACGTGTTCTGCATCCCGCATCGCATCCCTCCGCTTTCGCGGGGTCGCATGGTGGCCCAGCTCGCGCAACCCTCCGCGCGCTTGCGACTCTCGGGCCGACCCCTTACATGAGCGCTTGAGAGGTTGGTGTGGGCGTGCGCCTCGCCAACCCGGTCAGGTCCGGAAGGAAGCAGCCGTAACGAGTCCCGTACGGGTCACGTCCAATCTCTCACCCCGCAACAATGAGCACCGCGAATTGTTGCACCCGGCAGGGTCGTCGGCACGACGATCCCGAGGGGGCGCAGCCACCCAACCATCATCTCAAAACAGCGAGCGGCAAGCTCAGCAAAGAAGCTTATTAGAGCGCCTAGCGGGCTGTCAGGCGGGAGTGGGCGGGTGGGAGCCTCACCAGCCCGCCAAAATTCTTCCCAAGAATTTTGCTCCCCATCGATCAAGCAATCCCATGGGCCACAACCTGCCCCGGATGCCGCTCGGCCCAGTCTTCCAAAAAGGCCACCACATCCTCCCGCCCGGCATGGCGGATCGCCGGCCGCGGCAGCGCCACGCCTTCCGCCAATGCAAGCTCCAGGCAGCCGACGTGATTCCCTCCCGGCGGCGCATTCTCTGACCCGTGAATGATCGTCGACAAGAGCGTCCCGCCATACCCATTCACATGCGAAAGATCGGGCTTCAAAGACAACAGATACGCCATCGCCTCCCCATCGCCGCGCCAGCCCGCGCTCTGAACCGGCGTCAGCCCATTGCGATCCGGCTCATCCCAGGGAAGCCCCGCCGCGATGTAACGCTTGAGCAGGGTCAGCGCCGCGGGAAAATGCACCAGCTCCACCGCCAAGCCTTTGAGATCAGGCGGCAGCTTCGCGGCGTCGATGGGCCCCCGGCCCTCCAACAGCTTCTCAACCTCGCCCGGCAACCCCTTCGATGCCCCGGCGGCCGCCAGCGCCTCCGCTGCAGGCTCATTCCCAAAGACCAACGCGAGCCCGTAGGCTGTAAGCCCTCCACGCTGCACGTCGAGCTTCGCACCCCGCGCGATCAAAAGCTCAATCATCTGAGCCCCGCACATCCGCTGCACGGCGTGATGGAGACCCACAAGTCCCTCAGCCACCTCGCCCGACGGATGCTGCGCTACCGCTTCATTGGGGTCTGCCCCGGCATCGATAAGCGCCGCCACCGCCGCCACATCGTCAAAATCCATCGCGCGATAAAGCGCATTGGTCCCCGCCGGGTCAGCACCATGCTCGAGCAATATCGCCAACGCTTCCCCGCCCCGCTGCTCAACCGCGTGATAGAGAGACTCGTTGTCATTGGGGTCCGCCCCCCGCTCCAAAAGCAACCGCGCAAGCGACAGATGCCGCGCATGCCCGATCGCCCCATACAGCGCGGGCAACAAATGCGCGGCGCCGGGCTTCATTGGAAAGCCGTCATTTGCATCGGCACCGTGATCGAGCAGCATCTCAGCCACTGACAGCGCCCGTGCTGCGGCGTCTGGCGCCATCTGGTTGTACTGGGAAAACGCCACATGCAGGATCGGCCGCCGCCCGCCGAACGATGCCACTGCCAAGGATGGATCGCGCGCGAGCCCCGCGCGAACCGCGTCGACATCGTAAAGCGCACAAGCCAGATCAAACCGCCCGTCAGCCAGATCAGGCGTCGCCTGCAAAAGCCGGTCAACCCAGACCTTCTGACCAAAGTAGAGCGCCTGTTTCAGCCTCTCCTGCGCCTCCACCCGCGTCAGCCCCTGGGCCTCAGCCGCTACCTTGAGCTTGGGCCAGCTTTCAAAGCCCCGCTCCCGCGCCACAGCATGCAGAAAATCCGCATGCTTGAGCTCCGCCTTCTGTCCAAGCCACTGCCGCGCCTGCAAGACTGCCTGCCGGTCGCCGCGCTCATAAGCTTTGCGTAGTTCCTTGGCCTCACGCTTGAGGCCCTCGAGATCGTCCATCGGATGTCCTCCGTTCGCGCCCCGGGGTCCGTTTGCAGAGGGGCTGAGGAACAACCTTGGGTTCAACC
>JBCCYG010000040.1:0-13280 GCA_039190145.1 Pseudomonadota bacterium
CCTTACTTCCAGAAGCTCTCCTGCACTTCACAGGGAAAGGTGCCCTCTTGGGTGAGAACTTCAAGCTTTGTGCCCGGATCCCAGTGGGTCATGCGGACCATGCCGATGGCTACATTCGTCTCGAAATCCGGCGACCAAGCCGAAGACGTGATCAGTCCGACCGTCTTGGTCCCTGAAACAATAGGCCAGCCCCGGTCACAGAGCGGCAGGTCGCCACTGATCGAAATCGGCCGCACCTGCTTGATCGGGCCTTCCTTAGCCACGCGCAAAAGCGCATCACGGCCCACGCAGCCGATGGCCGTCTGAATAGAGCAGAACCGCTCGAGCCCCGCCTCGTGAGGCGTGTTGTCGATGGTCATGTCATTGCCGTAGCTCAAGAGCCCGCCTTCAATCCGCTCGATCGCGTTAGGGCACCCGGCCCGCACCTCGAGGTCGTCGCCCGTGGCAAAGAGCGCCTCCCAAAGCGGCATGCCAAGCTCGGAGCCCTCGACATAGACCTCAAAGCCCCCCTGCTTCGAATACCCCGACCGCGCCACGAGCAGCTCATGACCCTCAAAGTCGAAATACCCGTAGCGAAAGAACCTGAGATCGCGCACGCCGTCCCCAAAGATACGCGAGGCGAGCTCGTCCGCCTTGGGCCCCTGGATCGCGAGGGGAGAGACATCGGGCTCCCACACCACGACGTCGAGGCGGAAACCATAGGCTATGCCCTTGATCCAGAGGAGAAGATCGCTGTCGGCAATGGAAACCCAGTACCGGTCATCGGCCAGCTTCACCGCCACAGGGTCGTTGAGCATCCCGCCCGTCTCATCGACCATGGGCACGTAATAGCACTGCCCCGGCAGCATCGGGCGCAAATCGCGAGGCGTGAGCATCTGCATCAACCGCCCCGCATCGGGCCCGCGCAACTCTACCTGGCGCTCCACTGAGACATCCCACACCTGCACATGCGTCTTCAGATGCCGGTAATCTGCTTCCGGGCTCTCAAAATAGGTGGGCAAAAGCATCCGATTATAGACGGTAAAGCCTTTAACGCCCGCGGCTTCCACGCCGTCAGAGAAGGGCGTGCGCCGCACCCGGCGCGACGGTGAAATAACGGCCATAATGTCCTCCCCAACCCGCGCTCTCTCCCATGGGCGTCCCGTCAGCCCCGCGCGGTTTTGAGCGCAGCTAAAGACTTCGCAGCGTTCGGCAAGGCCATTCGCGCCACGACTTGTCCATGAACGACATTTCCGGGTGCAAATCCCCCGGTTCGGCGGGCGGGTGCCTTTTGAGCACGGCGCATGCCGCGCACAAAAACAGCGGCGCTCGCCGATCTATTCAGGCATCAAAAAGAGATCGGTATCCCTAGGTGTCCAACCCGTTTGGGTCAGCATCACATGAAGCTGCCCGCGATGATGCGTCTGGTGGTTGAAAAAATGCGCCACGCAAAACGCCATCGGCTTTGTCACATCCCGCCCCGCAGCGCCGGAATACCAACTCAAATCGCCGCCAAGCCGCGTATCGCTCAGACCCTCAGCCCAATCAATGATCCTGGCATCCGCCTTCGATCGGGCTTCCTCCCACATGGCCAGATCCGGCATGAACCTCGCAGAGGCCGGGATGCCGATCTCCGGCTTCTCCCACCCGTCAAAGCGGCTCATCCACATCGCGTCCCCCCAAAGGAGGTGGTTGGCGGTCCCAAAGATCGACCCAAAGAACGCGTCGCGCTCTTCTTCCAGCACGGCCAACGGAAGCTCGCGAAACGCCGCGCGCAGCCCGTCATTTTGCCACGCATTGTAGCGGGCCATCGTCCGACAATAGGCAGAAGTAATCATGGCGTTTCTCCGGCCCCAAGCCGTTGCAGAAAAAGGAGGCTCACACAAGAAATTCAGCAGCCCCGCACCGCTTACCAGGCGCTATCGCCTTGCACCGCTTCCCACCCCGTGCCAGCGTCTTTGCCAGTTGTCATACGGGAGAACATTCATGACGATTGCCAAATATTTGGGAAGCGCGGCGCTCGTGACCGTCGCCACCACCGCCTTCGCCGCCGACCCGGAGCTTCTGGTCTTCGACTGGTCCGGCTTCGAGGAAGAAGGCTTCTACGTCAAATACGAAGAAAAGCATGGGATCGCCCCCAGCTACGCCTTCTTTGGCGAAGAGGAGGAAGCCTTCCAAAAGCTCCGCTCCGGCTTTCAGGCCGATGTCGGGCACCCCTGTTCGCAATCCGTCCAGAAATGGCGGGATGCGGGCCTGATCGAGCCCTGGGACATCTCCAAAATCCCGAGCTACGCCAAGGTCGAGGCCTCCTACAAAGAAAACCCCATCTTCGCCGATGAAACGGGTGTCTACTTCATCCCCGCCGATGCCGGCATGACCGCCATCGCCTACAATACCGAGGAGGTTCCGGCCGAAGACGTGGCTTCGCTCCAGGTCTTCACCAACCCGAAATATGCCGGTCGCATCTCGCTGCCTGACAATGTCGATGACGCCTACGCGCTGGCCTATCTCGCCACCGGCGTCAGCGACTGGACCACCGCCACCCAGGAAGAGTTCGAGCGCGCCTCGGACTGGATGCGCGAAGCCCACAAGCTCAACCGCGCCTATTGGGCAGACGGTGCCGAGCTCGCACAGCTCATGGGCACGGGCGAGGTCCTCGTGGCCTGGTCCTGGAACGAGACACCGGTGACCATGTCCGCCGAGGGTCAGCCTATCGGCTTTCAGCGCGAAGCTGTCGAAGGCTCGAGCGCCTGGTTCTGCGGCTACGTCAATCTCGTCGACGGCCCGGGCTCCGAGGAAAAGGCCCATGACTTTATGGAAGCCTGGCTCGCCCCGGAAGTAACCGAATACATCGTCAACGAATGGGGCTATGGCCACGCCAACGCGGAAAACATGGCCAATATCGACCCGGAGACGCTCACCGAGGTAGGCCTAGGCCCGGTCGATGTGCCGATCCTGGCGCAGCTGCCCATGGATAACGCGCTCCGCGAGCAAATGATCGCTGAGTTCGAAAAGATCAAAGCCGGCTTCTAAAGAGCCATGGCGCCCGCCCGCATGAGACCACGGGTCAGACCCCGGGTCGGTGGGCGGGCGCCTTTGCCGTCAGGCAAACAGAGCCGCATGCCGGCCCGCCACAACGCGCGCAACGCTTGACAACACCCCGCCCACTCGCGTCGACTTCTCCCTGAAATCACCGGGAGATGCCCATGCAAAAGACCCTCGCCGCCCTCGCGCTCACGCTCGCCACCACGACGGTCAGCGCGGACACAGTCACGATCAACGGTGCCGAGCTCTTTTATGAAAGCATAGGCAGCGGCCCACCGGTGCTGATGATGCATGGCGGGCTCGGGCTTTCCCACGACTACCTACGCCCCTATTTCGACCAGCTCGCTGACACCCATACGGTCATCTATTACGATCATTTCGGGAATGGTCGCTCGGACAAGCCGGAAGACTACGCCGAGACGAGCTTTGCGCGCCTCGTCTCTGACGCCGACGCGCTGATGACCGAGCTCGGCCATGAGAGCTTTACCCTCATCGGCCATTCCTACGGCGGCTTCATCGCGCAGGAATTCGCCATCGCCCATCCCGACCGGCTCGACGGGCTTGTTCTTATCGATACCGTCCCCGCCTTTGATTACGCGCCGCAAATATCAGGGCCCGATGCGAATATGGCGGCCTTTGGCAAACTCTTCTCGCAGCCCATGGCCGACAATAACGATTGGCAGGCAACCTGGGGCCTGGTGGTAGAGCTCTACTTCGCCGATCCAGACCCCGATGTGCTCGCCGACCTCGACGCGCGCACCGTCTATGAGTACCGCGCCTGGAACGCGGCGGGCGCCCTGTTGGCCACGTTCAACACCCTGGAAGGGCTGCCCAATGCCACGCTCATGATCTTTGAAGAAAGCGCGCATTACCCTTTCATCGAGGAGGAAGCCGCCTTCTTTGAGGCCCTCGATGCCTGGCTCGCACGATAAAGCCAACTCTATGTTGAGCCGCCGCGGCATCCTCTTGGGGGCACTCGCGGCCCCAGCGCTTCTCAAGGCCTCAACGATTACCGCGCCCACCGCGCACGCGATCACCCGCTGGCGCTCCGACCCCTACGCTTACGGCTCCTATTCCTTCCTTGCTCGGGGCGCGGAACCGACTCAGCGCCGCGACCTCGCCGCCCCGCTTGGGCCCCTCTTCTTCGCAGGCGAAGCCACGAGTTCTGATCACCCGTCCACCGTCCACGGCGCGCTCCTTTCCGGTCGCCGCGCCGCACAGGAAATCATCGCCACCGGCCGCCGACGCATCGCCGTCATCGGCGCGGGCTTTGCCGGGCTCGGTGCCGCCGCCGCGCTCCACGCTGCGGGCGTCGAGGTCGAGGTCATCGATGCCCGCGACCGCATCGGCGGGCGCGTCCACTCCGCAGACCTCGCAGGCGCCACAATCGACCTCGGGGCCTCCTGGATTCACGGCATCCAAGACAACCCGCTCACCGCCCTTGCCGAAGAGACGCGTACAGAGACCCGCATCACCGACTGGTCCGCGCTCCACCTCTTTAACGAAAGCGGCCGCCGCCGCTTCCTCCCCTTCCTGCCCCGCGCGGCCCAAGAGGTGGAAGTCTCCCACGCCTATGGCGCCGATTTCACCGATCTAAGCCCCGACGCTTTCGAAGAAGGCGACGAGTTCGGCGGCGACGAGGTCACCTTCCCGCAGGGCTACGGCAGCCTCCTGCCAGCGCTGACCACGGGCTACACAATCACCCTCGGCAAACCTGTGCGCCGCATCGACTGGACACCGGATGGCGGTGCAACGCTCACGCTCCGCGGCAGCCGCCGCGCCTATGACGGCGCGCTCATCACTGTGCCCCTCGGCGTCCTCAAATCAGGCGACATCACCTTCGCCCCCGCGCTTCCGCCAGAAAAGGAAGCCGCCATCGCCGATCTCGGCATGGGCCACCTCTCCAAGGTCTTCCTCCGCTTCGACGCCCCGTTCTGGAACGAAGACCTCCACGCCTTCGTCTATCTCGGCGAGGACCCCACCCGTTTCGCGACCTGGATCAATATCGCAAAAACCAATGACGCGCCGATCCTCATGGCCTTCCACGGGGGCTCAGCGGCCGACGCACTCGAAGAGCGCCCGGACGCCGACATCATCGAAGACGCCATGGATGTCCTCACAACGATCTGGGGATGACACGCCCGATCCTCCACACCTTCGCAATCTCGCATTTCAGCGAAAAGGCGCGCTGGGGCCTCGACTGGGCGGGCGTCGACTATGAACTGCGCCCGTCCATCCCACTCCTCCACATCCGCAATGCGCGGCGCCTCAGGGTCCCCGCCTCATCTGTGCCGATCCTCGAGCTTAACGATCAGGCCATACAGGGCTCCGCCTCGATCCTCGACTGGGCGTCGGCCAACGGCGACCTGCCTAACGGCGCCGAAGAGGTGGAGGCGCGCGTGGACGGTGATCTCGGCCGGAGCATCATCCCCTATTTCTACGGAGAGGCTGCCGTAGAACAGCCCGCCATCATCCCGCCCCTCTTCCATCCCGGCCTTACGCCGTTCCGGCGCACCCTCTTTAATCAGAGCTGGCCTTTTGTGCGGCGCCTCATGATTGCGGGTATGCGGCTCGGCCCCGAGCGTCGCGAAAGAGCCCGCGCGCGCATCGAGGGAGAGCTCGACTGGCTCGACACAAACCTCGCGGACGGTCGTCCCTTCTATGCCGGCGACAAACCCGGCCGCGGCGACATCGCCGCCGCCGCCCTGCTCGCGCCCCTCCTCTGCCCACCCGAGCACCCCACCTATGCCGACCTCAAGCTGCCCCCCAAAATGGCGTCGGAATGCACTGCCTGGGCTGAGCGCCCCAGCTTCGCTCATGTGAAACGCATGTACGCTAACTACCGGCTTAAGCCCTAAGCATGGACGAACGATTCAAGCTGCGTCTTGGCGTCCTCAAACTCGATCGCGGCGCCATCGGGTAAAACCGCGTCTATGAGCGCCGGCGCACACTCCACCACCTGCCCGCAAATGATGATCCGCAGGTCAGGCCGGGCCATACGCAGCGAGATCACAAGCGCGGTAAGAGCAGGCGCGACAGTCTCGCCCCCGGCGGAAAGCCCAAGGAGGTGCGCAGGATGCGACTTAATCTGCTCCACAAGCTCTTCATGCTCCAGCCCCAGGAGCAAAGTGATATCCCAGCCGAGCTCCCTGAAAAGGTTTGTGGCGATGCGCACGCCGAGCGTATGCGTCTCTCCGGGAGCAACCGCAAAAATAGCCTCAAGGCCAGCGCGTGGCTGTTCCTCAAACGCGGGCGCCGCGAGATGGCGCACCACGCTTTGGAGCCGAGCCATGGCGGTCGTTACATCAAGAAGAGAAAGCGTGTCTTCCTCCCAAAGCACGCCCAGGCGCCGAGCGACTTCAGGGAGGTGATCTAGGTAAATCACCTCACGCGTTACCCCGCTTCTTGTGAGCTTCTCGACGTAATCCTGCGCAGCATTCAACTCGTCAGACAAAAGCGCATCAAGCAAAGCGCCGGCGACAATGGCATTTGCCGCCGCTGTATCCCCGTCTCGGGCCTGAGCGACGCGCGTGAGCGCAAGCTTCGCGATCTCTGTGAGCGCTTGGTCAGGAAGTGAGGCAAAGCCGGCCTGCGCTCTCCGAACGCTCTGTTCAAAAGCGCTGTTGTCTTGCCGCATGGGCGATTGACGGCGAACCAATGGATGTCTCCCAAAGTCCCAACTCGGACACGATAGACGCCACACATCCTAGCATGCTACGGCCTCAAGGTGTCACGCATAGTTGACACGTAGCCGCATTGCGGACTCAACATTACTTCGCAAAGCTCGTCACGCCATGGCGAAAAAAGTCTGGGTAGACTCGGCTGCTCCACGCGGGGCACCGCTTCCACCCCGATCTACCGCGTCGGCCCGATCAATGCCCCTGCGGCGTCAAAGCCCCCTGCCGAGATCAGCACCGCACCGAAAGCCAACACGCTCGATCCCAGGATGACGATCCAGTGGCTCGCCTTGATCAGCCCCCAGTAATTGGCCGATCCCTTCACCCCGTCCCGAAACGTTTGAACGTGTTCCTGCGATAGTTCGAGAAAATCACCGCCCACACGGTATTGCAGCTCTGCGATATTCTTGCGGTGAATAAAGAGCTCCTGATTGAGCCCGGAGAGGAGCAGGCACCCCACCGCCCCGACCAGGAGCGGCACGACGCAGAACACCGCCTCAAAGCGCAGTTCTTGGACCGCCACAAAGCCTACGATCAGGCCTTGCAGCGTCACAATCCAGCGCGACAGGTCAAAAATCGTTTTCTTCCGATCCGCGATGGTCGTGACGAAATCCCAATAGAGCAGTTCATACTGCTTCTCCGCGCTGAGCGGCGACCTCTCGCCCTCCGCCGCCGCGACATCGGTGGCCTTATCGTCCTTCATCGCGCGAGCCTAAGCCGCCAAACATGCGCCAGCAACACCCGCTCCAGCCAACCAGGAGACGCGTCGGAAAAATACTTCTGCGCGGGATCGCACAGATTAACCAATTACAGCCCGCTCAGGCGCGCCAATCGAGTATGTATGGGTTGTGTATCGTTTCTGTACCGATTCCAGCCCGCTCTATCCGGGCCCAAATGGTCCGAATGGCCCCGCGGCCCGTAAAATCTTAACCCAGCGAGCGGAGCCTTCACATGATCCTGAGCAATATTTGCGCCGTCCTCACCGTGGCCTTCGGCGCCTTCGGGTTTTTGGCCCCACGCTACACGCTCGGCGCGCTTGATCTGGCGACCACAAGCTCGACGATGGGGTTGAGCGAAATGCGCGCCTCGGTCGGCGGGCTCTTCGTCGTCATGGGGGCCTATGCGCTGATCACGCAGCAAAAAGAAGCGTTCTTTTTCATAGGGATAGCCTTTGCCGGCGCCGCACTCGGCCGCGTTCTGAGCCTCACCCTAGACAGCCCGCCCATGACGAAAGTGGCTGCCTTTGGCGGCATAGAGATCGCCCTCGCCGTCCTCCTCATTGCGCTCAACAGACCGACCTGACCCCTTCATCTTTCCAAAATAACTCCCGCCGGAGGCAATCCCGGCCTTTGCACCCCGTGCGCAGGTCCTTATATTGGGGCTGTTCGCAAGAACTATGGACATAAACGCGCTCGTAATAAGCGGATCGGACCCGGGGGCGGTACCCGGCGGCTCCACCAAAATCCCTTTCGTTTGAAGGGCTTGGGGCCGAAATAGGATCGACGGACGTCTAAAGGGGTTAGCTTTGTCTCGGCGGGGTGCCACCGTACCGGCCCGAAAAGTACAATTGCAAACGACAATCGTGCTCCGGTCGCTCTCGCTGCTTAAGCAGTGCGAAACACCGAAATCTAAGCCCTAGCGCCTAGCCGCGTTAGGCGGGGTTCGCAGGCACCTGGCAACAGAAGCCTGCACTACCACCCCTTTGGGACAAGGGAAGAATTTGACCCAATCCCCTCTCACGCCAGACGCCATTCTCGAGACCGCGCTTTACGTTGACGATTTGGAAAGCGCGCATCGGTTCTATTCCGACATCATCGGGCTCGACGAGGTCCTCCACGTCCCCGGTCGGCACCGTTTCTATGGCTGCGGCCCGGGCATGTTGTTGATCTTCATCGCCGACGCGACCCAGGTTGCCGCGGGGCCCTTCCCCGTGCCCACCCATGGCGCCGTCGGCCAGGGCCACATGTGCTTCCGCGTCGAAGGCGCCGCGCTCGAGACCTGGCGCGCGCATCTGGAGAAGAAAGGTCTTGAGATCGAAGCGGACTTCGAGTGGCCTACCGGCGCTCGTTCGATTTACCTCCGCGATCCCGCAGGGAACTCCATCGAGTTCTCAGAGCCCAAGCTTTGGGATCGCCCCCTGTAATGCTCGTTAGGCGGCACCATGTGTCGCCCCACGCCGCCCCCCATCGAAGACGCGCGCGTTCGGGATTCATAGACGCAATGGGAAACTCAAAAGCCACTGGTGCAATTAACACTGCTCGAAGGTTCAAAACCCACCTTTTCCTTGGCGGCTCGCAAGACGTGGAATTTCTCGGACAGCTTTGAAGATAGCAATTTAACGATCGGGCTGACCCTTTCACATCCTTAAGAATCTCTTATGGTGACCCTACGGCCACCACGGGACCGCGCTCATGGCAGACACGATTGAATACGGGGCACTGATGCACCGCGCCATGCGGGGTCTCATCCAAGAGGTGCTGACCGACATTCAGGAACGCGGCAGTCTCCCCGGGGCGCACCACTTCTTTATCACCTTCGACACGATGCACCCCGATGTAGAGATCGCGGATTGGCTATCAGACCGCTATCCCGGCGAGATGACCGTCGTGATGCAGCATTGGTATGCTGGCCTGGAAGTGACCGATGAGGGCTTTTCGGTGACGCTCAATTTCGGCGACAGCCCGGAGCCGCTCTACATACCGTTTGATGCGATCAAGACCTTCGTCGACCCCTCCGTGGAGTTCGGGCTGCGTTTTGAGAGCCAGGACGACGACGTCGAACAAATGCCTGAGCCACGCCCGGTTTCTAAAATCCCTGCTGAGGTCTCGTCCGAGCCCGACGCCGAGGAGGAAGAAGCAGAAGAGAAGACCGGCGACGTGGTGAGCCTCGATAGCTTCCGCAAGCACTAGGCGTCAGCGACAACGGGACATTTGCGCCTTTTGGTATGCGCTTGTATGCACGCCGCGACGACCAAAAGGACCGCTCCCATGACGAAGACCCGCACAGAAACAGACAGCTTTGGCCAGCTTGAAGTTCAGGCTGATCGCTACTGGGGCGCGCAGACGCAACGCTCGCTGATGAACTTTCCCATCGGGTGGGAGAAGCAGCCGGTGGCCGTGGTGCGGGCCCTTGGTGTCATCAAAGAGGCCTGCGCGCAGGCCAATACCCAGGCGGGCAAGCTCGAGGGCATCGGCGACGCGATCCAGCAAGCCGCCCATGAGGTCTTTGAAGGCAAACTCGACGACCACTTCCCGCTGGTCGTTTGGCAAACGGGCTCGGGCACGCAGTCGAACATGAACGCCAATGAGGTGATCTCGAACCGGGCGATCGAGATCCTTGGCGGTGTCATCGGCTCAAAGGACCCCGTGCACCCCAATGATCACTGCAACATGGGCCAAAGCTCCAACGACACATTCCCCACCGCGATGCATATCGCGACGGCGATGACCGCGCGGGATGTGACGTTGCCGGGTCTCAGGTCTCTCCATGCGGCCTTGGAAGCGAAGACCGCGGAATTTGAGGGCATCATAAAGATCGGCCGCACACACACGATGGATGCCACGCCTCTCACTCTCCAGCAGGAGTTTGGCGGCTACACCCACCAGGTTGCGATGGCCATTGCGCGCGTCGAGGCGGCGCTGCCGCGCATCTATGAGCTTGCCCAGGGCGGCACAGCGGTGGGGACTGGGCTCAACACCCAAAAGGGTTGGGGCGAGGAGGTTGCCGCGAACATGGCGGAGATTACCGGCCTCCCCTTCGTGACGGCACCCAACAAGTTTGAGGCACTCGCCGCCCACGATGCCATGGTGGAGATGTCCGGTGCGCTCAAGACAGTCGCCGCGAGCCTCTTCAAAATTGCCAACGACATCCGCCTCCTGGGCTCAGGCCCCCGCTGTGGCTTGGGCGAGCTCATGCTGCCGGAAAACGAGCCTGGCTCGTCGATCATGCCGGGCAAGGTCAACCCGACGCAGTGCGAGGCGCTGACGCAGGTCTGCGCCCATGTCATGGGCAATGACGCGGCTGTGGGTTTCGCGGGCTCGCAGGGCCACTTTGAGCTCAACGTGTACAAGCCCATGATGGCCTATAACGTCCTGCAATCCATGCAGCTCATCGGCGACGCGGCACAGACCTTTACCGATAACTGCGTCGTGGGGATCAAAGCTAACGAGCAGCGCATCGCAAAGATCATGCAAGAAAGCCTCATGCTCGTCACCGCGCTCGCCCCTGAGATCGGCTACGACAACGCGACCACGGTCGCAAAGACCGCCCACAAGAACGGGACAACGCTCAAAGAAGAAGCCGTGGGCTTGGGCTTTGTGACGGAGGAGCGGTTTGACGAGGTGGTCCGCCCTGAAAAAATGATCGGCCCCAGGTGACAGGTCAGATCGTAAATCTGAACAGGGCCAGAAAGGCTCGCGAAAAGACCGCAAAGCGCGCGCGAGCTGATGCAAACGCGGTCAAGTTCGGCCGAACCAAGGCCGAGCGAGCTGCTCAAGCCACTGAGCAAGAGGTCGCCAAGACCCGGCTCGACGGCCATAAGCGAGACAAACCGCCCGAAAATTAGGCCATTGTTGCCTTAACACGTTCCTCGTTTCGCCGAATTCGAAAGGTACCAGTTACCGTAGCGTAACGAGGAATATGTTATGAACGATAATAAGATCGCCCAAGAGGAGCGCCGTCGCCGCAAAGCGAAGCGTAATTTGCGCCGGGCGCGTACGTATATGTCTAACCCAGACGCGAAATTGCCTCGGTTACTTGCCGCATATTCCCAGCTTCAGGCCCAGGGCAAAACGCGTTGGGTCCTGCCGGAAGCATGAGCGCGCGGCCCAAGAAACGCTCCCTGACGCTCCGTGGCCACCGCACAAGCGTTTCCTTGGAAGATGAATTTTGGGTCGAATTCCGCGAGATTGCCGCCCGTAAAGGCAAACCTATCAACGTTTTAGCCGCTGAAATTGATGTAGAGCGCGGGGTTGCGTCAGGCTTGGCGTCGGCGATCCGACTTTACGTCCTTAGAGACCTCCAGGACCGGATCATCGGCTGAGGGCTCTTGCGCCCGGGGCCGTATATTCAACCAAATGCCGTCTTTTGCGCGCACCGTGAGGTGGGCCACTGGCACAGGCACACGACCCTCGATCGCGCGAAACTCAAACGCTTTGATGGCGCGCGCGAGGAGCAGCACCCCCTCGACCATGGCAAAACCCGCCCCTGTGCAGACGCGGGGGCCCGCGCTGAATGGAATGAAGGCGTCGCGCATGCATTCCTTGCCGTTCTCCGTGGACCAACGCGCCGGGTCGAACCCGTCCGGATTTTCCCAGAGCCGCTCGTGGCGATGGAGGTGCCAGGGGCTCAGCACGATTTGCGATCCTTTGGGCACTTTCCGGTCGCGGAACTCGTGGGGGCAAGTCGCCTCGCGCACCATCATGGGCACCGGCGGATAGAGCCTCAAGGCCTCGCGAAAGATGTCGCGCGTGATCTTGAGCTTGCTGATCTCGCGAAACTCGCTTTTCTCAAGCTGCGCGGCCTCTTCGGCGACCTTTGCCTGCCACTCAGGGTGGGTCGCGAGCAGGTACAGCGCCCAGCCAAAGGTGGAGGCAGAAGTCTCATGACCCGCGAGAAAGAAAATCGCGACCTGATCGACCATTTCTTCGGTTGTGAAGGTCTCCCCCGTCTCAGGGTCCTTTGTCGTCATGATCTTTGTGGCGAGGTCGTCCGGGGCAGTCCCTGCCCTGATCTCGTCCATCCGACGGTCGCACAGCTGGCGGATCAGGCTACGGATGGATTTCGCGCTTTGGCGCGTGCGGCGCTTATGAAGGCGCGGCATCCAGCGCGGCAGTGGGATGAACGCGGCGAGGTTCACCACCGGGCTCGTGCGCTGGTAGTCGCGAAACTCGCGGAAAACCTGGGCGGCGATTTCGTCTTCAATCGGGATCGAAAAAAGCGTGCGGAAAATCACGTCGGCGGCGGCAAAGCTCGCCATCTCCTCCACCTCAACAGCCCCGCAGGCCATGCGAGAGACCATGGCATCCGAGGCCGCCCACATGGCGGGAAACGTGTCTTTCAGCCGCCCGCCCTCAAAAGCCGGGTCGATGATCCGGCGCTGACGCTCCCAAGCGGGGCCGTTGGTGAGAAAGACAGAGTCTCCAAGGAGCGGTCTGAGACCTTCAGAAACTCGCGTGGATTTTGGGAAGTCGGTGGCGCTTTCTCGGAGCACCTTTTTCACCAGCACGGGCTGATTGACGAGGAAGCTCTTGAAAAACGGGGTTTTGAACTCGGCCATCCAGGCGCGGTAGAGCCGGGCTGGCTGCGCGCTGAGGATGTCATCGCGGAACAGGCGCACATAGCGCCTGAGCGAAACCTCCCCGTCCCTCGATTTTGGCTTTGGTGGGTTCATGCCGCCACGCTTGTGAACTTCGATGCCGCCACGTCGATCCTGCTCTTCGATGGCTTTCGATCAGCGTAGCGCGCGCCAAGCGTAAGCGGGCCCGCCGTGATCTGAAAGTAGTCGTAGTCCTTGGGCCGGTCGAAAGCGCAGAGATACTGGAAATGCAGGCGGAAATACCGGCGCTTGAGCTCGTCCCA
>JBCCYG010000041.1:0-13276 GCA_039190145.1 Pseudomonadota bacterium
GTCTTAGTGCGGGAATGGCCAGATGATGAGTTTCTCGCGAATGAGCGCCCAAAGGCGTGCGAGGCCGTGAGGCTCGATGATCAGAAAGAAGATGATCAGCGACCCCACGATCATGATGTTGATATGTTCCACGGTGGCGGATTTAATCTCAAGCCCCACGAGACCGGGTACTGTGTTGAGCACAACGGGCAGCCCGACGATCAGGATCGCACCAAGGTAATTGCCGAGGATCGACCCCAGCCCGCCAATGATCGCGATAAACAGGATCTGGAACGAGAGCGGGATGTCAAAGAGGTTGGGCTCCGCCGCCCCGCGCCACATGAAAACGAACATCGCCCCGGCAACGCCCACGATGTAGGACGAGATCGCAAAGGCCGTGAGCTTCGATTTCATCAGGTTGATCCCGATGAGCTCGGCGGCGATGTCCATGTCCCGCGTGGCCTTCCAGGTCCGCCCCAACGTCCCCCGCGTGAGGTTGATGCAGAGCACCGTCATGAGCGTCACGATGCCCAGGATCACATAGTACTGCGTCATCGAGGTAGCCTGCGGCCCGGTCACAAAGACACCCATGCTCTGCAGGTTTGGCACCTGGATCGCGCCCGAGGCGTTGTAGTTGTAAAGCCAGGCCCATTTCTCAAAGAGCCAGACCAGAAAGAACTGCGCCGCCAGCGTCGCAATGGCCAGGTAAAAGCCCTTAATCCTAAGCGACGGGATACCAAAGATAACGCCAACACCCGCGCTAAAGACCCCGCTCACGAGGATGGCGAGGATCGGGTCCATCACCTCGATGAGCTTGTAACAGGCATAGGCACCCACGCCCATGAAGGCCGCGGTGCCCAGGGAAAGCTGCCCGGCATAACCCGTCAGGATGTTGAGCCCCATGGCCGCCAATGAATAGATCAGGATCGGGATGAGCAGCGTCTGAAACGCAAACTCCGAGGCCGTCATCGGGAAAATCACCCAGGCGAAAACAAGGATGACGGCCAAAAGAAACGCGTCCTGCCGCACGGGAAAAAGCGCCTGGTCGGTCTTGTAGGACGTCTTAAACTGGCCAGCGGTCCGATACAGCATCACTTCTTCTCCGCTTGTCTGATCCTGAGATAGGCCACGACGCCGCACAGAGCCGCGAGCCCCAAAGCCGTCGCCACCTGCCCCATCGCCCCGTCATTATACGCCAGCCAGGCAATGTAGAAGTTGGCCGCCGCGCCCAGCACGAGCAGGAGTATCCAGATCTGTTGCATCATCGAGTGCACCCGATTTCTTCAAAAGAAATCGGCCCGAAATCTTTTGAAGATTTCGGCGCTGTCGTCTCAAACGCGCTCAATGATCTTCTCCCCAAAGAGGCCTTGAGGCCGAAAGAGCAAAACAGTGAGCGCGAGCAGGTAGGCAAACCAGGCCTCCGTCCCGCCACCCATGAGCGGCTGACCCCAGTAAATCTCAAAGAGCTTCTCGAGCATCCCGATCATTAGCCCGCCGATGATCGCGCCCGTAATGCTCTCGAGCCCGCCCAGCATGAGCACCGGCAGCGCCTTGTAGGCAATGACCTCGAGCGCGAAGGACACACCTGCGCGAGACCCCCACGCGATACCGGTGACCAGCGCGATAATCCCTGCAATGAACCAAACGAGTACCCAGATTGTCTGCAACGAGATACCCACGGAAAGCGCCGCCTGGCTGTCATCACCCAGCGCCCGCACCGCGCGACCCATGCGCGTGTAGTTGAGGAAGGCCAGAAGCCCCACGACGAGAAGCGCCGCGCCTACCACGGCCGTCACATCCTGCTGCTCCAAGATCAGCAGCCCACCAAAGGGCTCAAGCACGATGCTGTCCGTCGGGATGCCCAAGTCAGAGGTGATCATCTGCTTGTTCTCACCGCCAAAGATGATCTCGCCAAAGCCGATGAGAAAGAGCGTGATCCCAATGGTCGCCATGAAAAGGATGATGTCCGGCTGACCCACAAGCGGCCGCAAAACAACCCGCTCAATCGTCACCGCAAGCCCGAGCATCACCGCCAAAGTGAGCCCCACCGATACCCAGGCCGGCACCCCCATGGCGTGAAAGCCCACAAGCGTCAGCGCGGCAAAGACCACCATGATCCCCTGGGCGAAGTTAAAGATGCGGCTAGACCGGAAGATCAGCACGAAACCCAGCGCGATCAGAGCGTAAAGGATGCCCGAAACGAGCCCTTCCCACAGCACCTGCATCAGAAAGTCCGGGGCCGAGAACATGTCCACAAAGGGGGTGATGAAGATGTCGCGCATCAGTGACTTTTTCCTATGATGTCGTCTTGCGGCATTCGGAGTGATCTCTTTGCAGCGTTGTTATGAAATCAACACCATCGTGTCCTGGTGAAATCAGCCACCATTCGAGGCCGTTCCATGCACATCCAACAAAGAGCTTTCGATTCACCAACTGACCTTCTTGGGTTGCCGCCGGGAGTTCCCGGTGTGTGAGCCGGCCCTCCGCAATAGCGCGGCGCAACCAAGATGAGGGATCTTCGATCGACAGAAGCTCACGATTTAGGGGCGCTACTGGGGTGCAGGTTGCTGCAGCCGGTCTTTCCCCCACCTTTTGATCGTCATGGTTCCAAACGCGCACAGAATCGCTTGGAGAGACCATGGAGGAAGCGAAGACCATTATGCTTTGCTCACAGGTCAGATCATCGGCGCAAACGCCACCCTCGGGGTGAGCCACCAACAATTTGTGAAAGGTTGGGCTAGTAAACGCCGTGCGTTGGCCCGTCTCAAAATAGTTTGCACATGCCTCGAGCATCCAATGCGAGCTTACTATGTCATCTGCGGTCGCAGAGGTCCCTAAAACAAAAAGGTACGAGGTGAGAATTGACCACCTTTTCAATGCTCCACCCCCAAATACGCATCAATCACCGTTTGGTCGTTGCGGACCTCGTCGGGCGTACCGTCGCCGATCTTCTTGCCGTAATCCATCACAACGACGCGGTCGCTCAAATCCATAACCACGCCCATATCGTGCTCGATCAAAGCGATCGTCGTCCCAAACTCGTCGTTCACGTCGAGGATGAAGCGGCTCATGTCCTCTTTCTCCTCCACATTCATGCCCGCCATGGGCTCGTCCAGCAGGAGAAGTGACGGCTCCGCCGCCAGCGCCCGCGCCAGCTCCACGCGCTTCTTGAGCCCATAGGGCAGCCGCCCCACGGGCGTCTTGCGGATCGCCTGAATTTCGAGAAAGTCGATTACCCGCTCCACGCGTTCCCGGTTCGCGATCTCTTCTTCGCGGGCCTTCCCCCACCAGATCGCCTGGCTCAGGATGCCTGCTTTCATGTGGTTGAGCCGCCCGGTCATGACGTTGTCGAGCACCGTCATCCCCTCGAAAAGCGCGATATTTTGGAACGTCCGCGCCACGCCGAGCCGCGCCACCTCGTAGGGTTTCATCGGCGGGCGGGGGGCCCCTTTGTACCAAACCTCGCCCTGCTGCGGCGTGTAGAAGCCGGAGATGACATTGAGCATCGAGGACTTCCCCGCCCCGTTCGGCCCAATGATCGCGCGGATTTCTCCCTCATGGATGTCAAAAGAGATGTCCTTGATCGCCGTCACCCCGCCAAACTTGAGCGTGATGTTCTTCATCTCCATGAGCACGCCGCCGATCTGGCGGCCGTCTGCTGTGAGCGTGAAACCAGGATCGGCATTCATTGGCGCGCTCCTTCCGGCTGGGCGGCGGGCGGGACCACACCGTGGGGCGTGATGAGAAAAGTCACCAACGACGGGCCGCCGCAATCGGGCGCACCAGCCGCCTCGCTGACCGAAGATCGCAAGTATCCGTCTTCACCGGTCGAAAAACTTGCCACGACGGCGCAGTCGCGGGGGTTAGCTGGATCAACAGTGTAAGCCGTCATGCGCAACGGTCGTCTGAGCTCCAACGGCTCGTCCCCGCGCGCCATGGCGGTCGCCTCAAAGGTTGCGCGCAACGCATCTATGTGCGGCTGCTGGATCAAAGGGGCTCCAATGCGTGCAGCGCGCACTTCGCAAATGGCTCGAAAACCAGCGCGGGTGGGATATTCGAGGAGCCGCATCTCCAGCGCACCGCCTGGCGGCCCCCAAATACCAACCGGCACGGTCCGCCCGCCGCTACGCAACACGTGAAACTCGGTTCGTTGACCCAAGACCGGGTCCTCGACGATGCGCGCCTCAAAGCTCGGCAACCGATCCTCGAGACCTGCTAAGTTAAGGCGTTCACCCGTCGTCACCGCCTCAAAACACCGGGTGTGCAAGTCTTCCCATTCCGCCTGCAAAGCCGAAGCAAGGGCAGGGACTCCAGACAGCACAAGAGCCGCAAAGAAAGCGAGGTGACCGTTCACTCCGCCGCCTCCAACGTCTTCACTTCGGCATCCACCGTCGCCGCATCCATTAACGCTAACGTCGCCTTGATTGATCCCTTCCGGCCATCCTCATAGGTCACTTCGGTCTCGGTGCTGACCTCTGCGGAGCCGTCATACAAAGCGCCAATCAGATCAGCATACTTCTCTTCGATGACCCTGCGTCGCACCTTCCGGGTCCGGGTCATTTCCCCATCATCCGCATCAAGTTCTTTATGCAAAACAAGGAACCGGTGGATCTGACAGCCCGAAAGCATCTCATCGACAGCCACCGAGCGGTTCACCTCCTCCACATGCTCGCGGATCATCTCGCGAACTTGAGGGTGCTGGGATAGTTCCTGATAGCCGCCATAGGCGATGTTGTTGCGCTCGGCCCAGTTGCCCACCGCTGTCAGGTCGATGTTGATGAAAGCCGTGCAGGTCTCCTTCCCATTTCCAAAGACCACCGCCTCCAGGATGTTCGGAAAGAACTTCAGCTTATTCTCGACATACTTAGGCGCAAACAAAGCCCCCGAGGCCATTTTGCCCACATCCTTCGCGCGGTCGATGATGCGCAGATGGCCGGTATCGGTCTCGAGGAAACCCGCATCGCCCGTCGCGACCCATCCCTCGGCATCCTTCGTCCCCGCGGTGCTCTCGGCGTTCTTGTAATACTCCACAAACACCCCGGGCGAGCGATAGAACACCTCGCCATTGCCATCGATCCTAATTTCCACCCCCGGCGTGGGCGTGCCCACCGTATCGGGGCGCACCTCATCATCCTTCTGCTGGGTGATGAAAACAGAGGCCTCGGTCTGGCCGTAGAGCTGTTTCAGGTTGATCCCGAGCGAGCGGTAGAAATCAAAAATCTCCGGCCCGATGGCCTCCCCCGCCGTGTAGCCCACGCGCACCCGCGAAAGCCCCAGTGTGTTTTTCAAAGGCCCGTAGACAAAGAACTCGCCCAGTCGGTACATCAGCCTGTCACCAAAACCCACGGGCTTTCGGTCGAGCAGCTTAGGACCCACGACTTTGGCGCGGTCCATAAACTTCTTAAAGAGCCACTGCTTGAAGCGGCCCGCATCCTCCATGCGGATCATTACGGTCGTGAGCTGCGTCTCGAAGACGCGCGGCGGGGCAAAATAGTATGTCGGCCCGATCTCGCGCAGGTCATGCATGACCGTGTCCGCGGATTCCGGGCAGTTCACACAGAACCCCGTCCAGTACGCCTGACCGATGGAAAAGATAAAATCACCGACCCAGGCCATGGGGAGATAGGCCAGCACTTCGTCGCCGGCCCGCAGCCGGTCAAAATCAGCAGAGGCTTTGGACGTCTCAACGATGTTGCGGTTTGAGAGCACGACGCCTTTTGGCCGCCCGGTCGTGCCCGAGGTGTAAAGCATCACGCAGGTATCGTCGTAGCCGAGCGCCGACTTGCGCTTTTCAAGCTCCGGCCCAAACCGCTCCCGCGCCGCGCGGCCGGTGGCCTGCACATCGGTAAAACGGTTCATGCTGGAGTGGTCGTATTTCCGCATCCCGCGCGGATCGACATAGACAATGTGCTCGATGCCCGGCAGCCGGTCCTGGATGTCGAGGACCTTGTCCACCTGCTCTTGATCGCCTGCGATGATGTACTTTGCACCGCAATGCTCAAGGACATAGGCAATCTCTTCGCCCACCGCGTCCTGGTAAAGGGGCACGGGGACAGCGCCCACGCATTGCGCCGCCACGATAGACCAGTAAAGCGAGGGCCGGTTGCGCCCGATGACGGCCACATGGTCACCCGGCGAAACGCCAAGCTCCAAAAGGCCCAGCGCTAAAGCCTCGATCTCCTCAGCGGTCTCAGCCCAGGTCCAGCTCTGCCATATGCCGAGCTCTTTTTCGCGATAAGCAGGCTGCGCCCCAAACTCCCGCGCATTGCGCGCAAGGAGCGATGGTATGGATGCGAATTCACCCGCCGGTTTGGCGGTGCCAGCAGTGTTCGACACGAATTGACCTCCCAGCCCTCGCCGCGTCGCCGCGCGGCTTCAAGGCGACTGGTCATACAATGGCGCAACAATGTTTTCCGTCAACGGGTTTTTTTGAACGATCGTTCATTTCGCTACCTCAGAGCAAAAGAAAAGGCGCGCTTGAGGCCAGCCAAGCGCGCCATTCATTTCTATTGCGACCGAGGTCTAGAAATTTAGGCCGAAGCTCCGGTTCACCGCAGAATTCAAACGGTCGATCTGCGTCTCGCGTTCAACAGATTTCGCGCCCATGTCATAGCGCAGACCCACGGTGATCCCGTCCACGTCGTCCCCGTCACTATCAATCCGGAAGATCTCCGCATCGATCCGGAGCCCGTCAGCAATCTGATAAAAGCCACCCGCGCCGATACGGTCGAGCACATCATCATCATCGATGGAAACCTGGGCCAAGCTGCCCAAGACACCAAACCGCGAAGTAATCGCGTAGTTACCGTTCAGGCCAACGCTGAAAACGTCGTCCGCCGTGACCATATCGATCTCTAGCTCAAAGATGTCCCCGTTATGGTTGAGGCTCGCGATGGACAGATTCTCGTCCTCTCCCCCGTCTTCTGCCTCAAGGCGATGCCTGGAAACCGACGCGTCGGTGTTCTCATTGAACTGAAGCCCAAGTGTCAGGCCATAGAGCGCGTCTGCGCCAGAATCCTCTTCCAATGCCGCGTAAGCGCCACGGACGAGAAAGAGCCCATCGTTAAACCCTAAACCAACCTCGGTAACATCCGTGGAGTCGCCAAAGCCAAACGCATCGTTCTCGAACTGCGTGTAGGACACATCAGTCCTGTACCACCCACCAAAGCTGTACCCGGCACCCAAGGAAACCGTGGAGAGGTCGACGTCGTCGCCGCTCAGATCGAACTCAGTGAAGATCACATCGCCAAACAGGTCGACTGCGCCAACGTCGAAGCCCGCCGAACCTTCAAAGTAAGTCACGTCAGTCGTGTCACCGTCCCCGTCTAAAGAGGTGAAGGAAAGCTCGCCATTCGCGTAACTTAAGTTTTGGGCATATGCGCCCGTTGCAACGCTCACCAGCGCCGCGCTCACCATTAGAAGCCGCATGTTTACGGTTCTCCTCGATCTGAACTGCCTCTTGCATGAGATAGCATGAAGATGGCAAACGGCACCCGACGTAATCTCGAAACAACTCAAGCGTGATTCTATTGCTACACAGCGCGCTGGGATGGTCCGACTTTTGCTATGGTTCGGCAGATTTCCGCGCCATTGTGAGCAAAGGGCAAGGTCTCTGCCGAGGTGACCGCCTCTGAAATAGGCAGTGACTGGGCGAACATGTCACTTGTCAGGTCGCAGGGCACAGCTCACCTCAATGGTGAAAGGAGGTGTCTATGCTGAAAATAGTAAAGACTGCGCCCAACCATCTCGATCTGTTTCTCGAGGGCCAGATTGACGGCCCCGAAATGAACGCGGCCTTAAGCGAGCTCGTTGACACAACGAATGCCATGGAAAACGCGACCATGCTCTATCATATCAGCGGCTTCGCCATGCCCACCCCCACTGCCTTCATGGTGGAGCTCGGCTACTTCCCCAAACTCTTCGGCCTTATCAGTAAATTCCGTCGCTGCGCCGTGGTGACCGAACATGCGTGGCTGCGCGCTGCTGCAGAGCTGGAAGGGATCGTTATTCCCGGGCTCGACATCAAATCGTTCGAGCCGGGTCAGGAGGACATGGCAAGGCGCTGGCTTTCCAGTGAGGACCATAGCGACAACGTGCCGGTGTAGCTCCTGCGGAGCCGTCTTACTCGGCTGCGATGGTGCGCGACGTTCTCGCTTCCCTAGGTCCCACAGGTTCAACACGAACGGCTGAGTATTTGAACTCGGGGATTTTGCCGTAGGGGTCCACCGCCGGGTTTGTGAGGATATTTGCCGCCGCTTCAACAAAGGCGAAGGGCAAAAACACCATGTCCGGCGAAACTGCCCGATCCGATCGCGCCATGATCTCAATCGAGCCACGCTTGGTGGTGAGCCGGATCATATCCCCAGGCTCCACCCCCATCTGGCGCAAGGTCCCGGGATGGAGCGAGCAATTGGCCTCCGGCTCCACCGCATCAAGCACCGTCGCCCGCCGCGTCATTGACCCCGTGTGCCAATGTTCAAGCTGCCGCCCCGTAGTAAGGATCATCGGGTATTCTTCATCCGGCGTGTCATCGGGCGGAATCACCGCGGCGGGGGTAAAGCGCGCCCGCCCCTCGGGACGCGGGAAACCATCGCCAAAGACAACCGCCTGGCCCGGGTCCTCCGGGGAAAGCGATGGATAGGTCACCGCCGTGCCCTCGAGACGCTCCCAAGTAATGTTGTTAAGCGACTTCATATTGACCGCCATCTCGGCAAGGACCTCGCGCGGGTGGCTATAGGCCCAGGGCAGCCCACACCGCTTGGCGAGCTCCACCTCGATCCACCAATCTTCCTTGGCCTCCCCGGGCGGTGCCACGGCCGGGCGCACCATCTGCACCTGCCGGTTCGTGTTCGACACCGTGCCGCTCTTTTCATAGAGCGCCGAGGCCGGGAGGATCACATCGGCATAATTCGCGGTCTCGGTGATAAAGATGTCCTGCACCACGAGGTGATCGAGCTTGGCGAGCGCGTCCCGCGCATGCTCCACATCCGGGTCCGACATGGCCGGGTTCTCGCCCAGGATGTACATCGCCTTGATCTGATCGGCATGGACGGCATCCATGATCTCGGTGACGGTCAGGCCCTTCTGGTTTGAGAAATCCTCAGACCCCCAAACCTCGGTAAAGGCGCTGCGCACGCCGTCATCCATGACACTCTGATAATCCGGCAGAAACATCGGGATGAGCCCGGCATCAGAGGCCCCCTGCACATTGTTCTGGCCGCGCAGCGGATGGAGCCCGGTCCCGGGCCGACCCACATGCCCGCACATCAGTGCCAGCGCGATCAAGCAGCGCGAGTTGTCGGTGCCATGAACGTGCTGCGACACGCCCATGCCCCAGAAAATCATCCCGTTCTGCGACGTGGCCCACAGCCGCGCCACAGCGCGCAGCTCTTCGGCCGGGATGCCGCAAATCTCTTGCATCTTTTCGGGAGGGAAGCCCTTCAGGTGCTCCTTCTCGGCCTCCCAATTCTCGGTATAGGCCTCGATATATTGCTGGTCATAGAGACCCTCCTCCACGATCACGTGCATGATCGCGTTGAGCATGGCCACGTCGGCGCCCGGGCGGAATTGCAGCATGTGGTCCGCAAACCGCTTAAGCGCGTGCCCACGCGGGTCCATCACGATGAGCTTGCCGCCCCGCTTGGCAAATTGCTTGAAATAGGTTGCGGCCACCGGGTGATTTTCCAGCGGGTTGCAGCCGATGGCGATGGCCACATCGGCATTCTCGATCTCGTTGAACGTGGCCGTCACCGCGCCCGAGCCGACGTTTTCAATCAGCGCCGCAACGGATGACGCGTGGCAGAGCCGCGTGCAGTGGTCCACGTTGTTGTGGCCAAAACCCTGCCGGATGAACTTCTGGAAGAGATAGGCCTCCTCATTGGTGCATTTGGCCGACCCAAAGCCCGCTACCTCGCGCCCGCGCCCTTTCAGACCCGCCGCCGCGAAATCAAGCGCCTCGTCCCAGCTCGCCTCGCGGAACGTTTCCTGCCAATTTCCCGGGTCCACATTGAGGCCCTTCTTGGCTCCCTCCCGACGGATCAGAGGCTTCGTCAGCCGGTGCTGATGGTGGATGTAGTCGTAGCCAAAGCGCCCTTTGACGCAGAGCCGCCCTTCATTGGCCGGCCCGTTGATCCCCTCAACATACTTAACCTGGCCGTCCTTCACCTTGATCGAAATCTGGCAACCGACCCCGCAGAAAGCGCAGACGCTCTCCACCTCCTCATCGTAATCCTTACTGTCGCCCACCGCGTCGCCCGGCGTCACGGAAGACGGCATCAAAGCCCCCGTCGGGCAGGCCTGAACGCATTCCCCGCACCCTACGCAGGTCGAGGCGCCCATATCGTCGCCCATGTCAAAGACCGGATAGGCATCCATGCCCCGGCCTGCCATGCCGATCACATCGTTGACCTGAACCTCGCGACAGGCCCGCACGCAGAGCCCGCAGGAAATGCAGCTATCCAGGTTAACCGACATCGCCACGTGGCTGTCGTCGAGGAGCGGGATGCGCCCGTCCTCGAGCTTCGGGAACCGGCTCTCCTCAACGCCCTGCGCTTCCGCCATGTCCCAAATATGGGCAGACCGGTCATGGGCCTCCTCGCGTTCCGGCTGGTCGGTGACGAGCATCTCCATGACCATCTTGCGCGCTGTATCGGCGCGCACACTGTCGGTGGTGACAACCATCCCTTCGGTGGGGGTGCGGATGCAGGAGGCCGCCAGCGTCCGCTCGCCCTCGATCTCGACCATGCACGCGCGGCAATTGCCGTCGCTGCGGTAGCCCAGCTGATCCTTGTGGCAGAGATGCGGAATGATGAGACCGCCGCCCTTGGCGACCTCCCATATCGACTGGCCCGGCTTGGCTTCGACGTCGCGACCGTCCAGCGTAAAGCGGATCACGTCCGTCATGGCTCCTCCCTGTTAGACACGGTAGACCATGGGATGCGGTTTTGACGAGTCCCTGGAAACGACAGCGCACCCCACAATTCCGGCATCGGGTGCCGCCGAAGTTTCCGATCCGCATCACCCACACCCCATAAAGGGCACTGACCAACCCCTTCTTTGTTCCCAAAATACTCCCCCCGGAGGGAATCCTGCCCTTGCCCCCCGCACCACCATTTGAAACGAAGCGGGGAAGGAGACGCGCATGGGTGAAATCGTCCTTATCCGCCACGGCCAAGCCAATTCTACGGCGACTGATGAAGAAAGCTATGATCAGCTTTCCGATCTCGGTCACCAGCAGGCGCGCTGGCTAGGTGAGTATCTCAAGACCCACGATCAGGGCTTCGATCTCGTGCTCACGGGCACGCTGAAGCGGCACCAACAGACAGCAAGCTCCATGGGCCTCACCCCGCACCGGCAAGACGCTCGCCTCAACGAGCTCGACTATTTCAACCTCTCAGACGCGCTGGAAAAAGCTCGCGGCGTCCCAAGGCCGGACGGCTCCGACTTCGCCAAACACATGCCCATCGTCATGGAGGCTTGGCACGCCGCCGAGATCCAGGGGCAGGAGAGCTTTGTGAGTTTTGAAACCCGCATCGCCCATGTCCTCGCAGAGGCGCAGCAGCCCGGGCGCCGCGTGATCTGCATCACCTCAGGCGGGGTCATTGGCATGGTCCTGCGACAACTTCTAGCGCTCGACCCCACGCGCATGGCGCTGATCCTGCTGCCGATATTCAACACGTCGATCCACCGCGTTGCCGTGCGCCCCGAGGGCGCGATGCTCGCGGGCTTCAACGCCACGCCCCATCTCGACGCGCCCGAGCGGCTCCACGCCAAAACGAATTATTAGGGAGAAAGCCCATGCTCACGCTCCACTACGCCCCCGGCACCATCTCTGTTGCGAGCGCGATCGCCCTCAATGAGGCGGGCGTGACCCACGACCTCGTCCGCGTCGACTTCGCCAGCGCGGAGCAGACGAAACCGGCCTATCTCGCCATTAACCCCAAGGGCCGCGTCCCCGCTTTGGAGACACCCCACGGCATCCTGACAGAGACGATCGCCGTCCTCGAATTCGCCGCGCCCGGGCTCGTCCCCGCCGATCCCTGGGACGCGGCGAAAATGCGCGAGATCATGACCTATATTGCGAGCACGGCCCATGTGAACCACGCCCATAAGATGCGCGGGTACCGCTGGGCAGATGCAGAGACGAGCCACGCAGATATGAAAGCCAAAATACCCCAGACCATGACCGACGCCGCCGATTACCTTGAAAGCAAAGTCGCCGGTCCCTTCGCGCTCGGCGACACGCTTACGCTGGCCGACGCCTATCTCTACCCCGTTGTGTCTTGGCTGCCGGCCGACGGCGTGCTGCTCGACGGCTACCCCAAGCTCGCGGCGTTCAAGGCCACCATGGAAGCACGACCCAGCGTCGTCAAAGCCCGCGCCGACGGAGTGATCCCAGCATGACGCATCTCTGGGTCCGTGCCGAGCCCCGGGCCCATGAGGCCCGCGTGGGACTAACGCCCGACGGCGCTCGCACCCTGATCGATGCAGGCTTTCAGGTCACCGTCGAACACTCCGACAGCCGCTGCATCAACACCTTCGACTATGAAAACGTCGGGGCAGAGATCGCAGCAGAGGGAAGCTGGCCCAGCGCCCCCGACGAGGCCATTATCTTTGGCCTCAAGGAACTCCCCGAGGACGGCACCCCGCTCAAACATCGCCACATCATGTTCGGACATGCCTATAAAGGCCAACCGGCGGGTCAGGTGTTGCTCAAGCGCTTCAGCGCGGGCGGTGGCACGCTCCTTGATCTCGAATACCTCACCGACGATGCCGGCCGCCGCGTCGCCGCATTCGGCTATTGGGCGGGCTATGCCGGGGCAGCCGTGGCACTCAAATGCTGGGCCGCCCAGGAGCGTGGCGGCCTCGCCGGGCCCGTCGGCGCCTATGACAGCGCGCCAGCGCTGCTCGCCGACCTTCAGGCTGAACTCACCGGTCTCTTCACCCGCCCCACGGCCCTTATCATCGGGGCAAAGGGCCGCGTCGGCACCGGCGCAGCTGACCTCTGCACCCATATGGGCGTGGCCACGACGGGATGGGACATGGAAGAGACCGCTTCAGGTGGTCCGTTCCCCGAAATCCTCGCCCATGACATCTTCTTCAACTGCATCCTCGCCCGCCCAGGAACGCCCGTCTTTGTGCCAGCGTCGGCCAAAACCGCCCAGCGCAAGCTTGCCGTCATCGGCGATATCGCCTGCGACCCCGATAGCGACTTTAACCCTGTGAAAGTCTATGACCGCGTGACCAGCTGGGAAGCCCCCGCGCTCCGCGTCCATGACGCCCCGCCGCTTGACGTCAC
>JBCCYG010000042.1:0-13177 GCA_039190145.1 Pseudomonadota bacterium
GGCCGAATTCAAACATCTTGAGTATTTCTACTTCCACAACTGCCTCTACGAAGGCGTCTGGCGCGACAATCGCCGCCGCTGGAACGCGCAAACGCCCACGCACGAGGTGCTGCGCACCTACGGGCCCGACTATCGCTGCATATTCGTCGGCGACGCCTCCATGTCTCCCTATGAGGTCGCCATGGCGGGCGGGGCCAATGAGCACTGGAATGAAGAGGCAGGCCAGGTCTGGCTCACCCGCGCGCGGGAGCAGTGGCCTGCGCACCTCTGGATCAATCCAACTCCAGAGAAATGGTGGGACTACACACAATCGATCCAAATGATCCGCCACCTTTTTGAGGACCGCATGGTCCCGATGACGCTCGACGGCATCGAGCAGGGAATGCGGATGCTCACGCGCGGCTGAGCGCACCCAACTTCACATTCTGGCGACTTGAGGCTGTGCCGTCGCAGCCCCATATCTTGCCCATGGCCATTCTCACCCCGATCCTCCTTGCGCTCGCCTACGGGCTCGTCATGGTGCGTTTTTCCGCCTGGTCGACAAAGCGGCACCTTAACGAGAACTCGAAGGAGCTTTCGGATGCGCGGCTGGACCCGCTGATCCGCGACATGGCCCGCGCGCTCGATCTGCCGCGCATCAAGGTCAACCTCTATGAAGTCGACATGATCAATGGGCTCGCTGCGCCCGATGGCCGGATCTTCATCACGCGCGGCTTCTACAATGAGTTTCGGCGCGGGAATGTCAGCGCAGAGGAACTCGCGAGCGTCATCGCCCACGAGCTCGGCCACGTGGCCCTTGGCCATACCAGGCGCCGGATGATCGACTTCTCTGCGCAGAACGCGGTCCGCACGGCGCTTATGCTGCTCTTGGGGCGTTTCATTCCCTTTATTGGGCCGCTGATCGCTAATGTGCTCGTTAACCTCTTCGCAGCTGGCTTGTCTCGCGCCGACGAATACGAGGCTGATGCCTATGCCTCAGCGCTCCTCCTAAAATCAGGCATCGGCATTCAAGGGCAAAAGAGCCTCTTCCGCAAACTCGACGCCCTTACCAAGTCCCGCGCGGGCAACGCGCCGGCATGGCTGCTAAGCCACCCCAAAAGCCCGGAACGGATCGCCGCGATAGAAGCCAATGAAGCGCGCTGGGCGTAAAGCACTCTAATCTACCCGCTCGAGCGCCCTCGCGAGACGTGGCAGGCGGCATTTCTTGAGCATCGCGCGCCGCGTCGGCGGGCAGCCATCCATGCGTTGGGCGGCTTCCCAGGTCTCTTCAACGGCGTTGCGGACGGCCTTGGGATAGGTCACGAAGAGCGAGGCCATGAAGTGATCAGGCGTATCCCGGCGAATGCCTTCGTCATAAAGCGTCCCGCGGGGAAAATCCTTTGCGTTCTCGGTGAGCAAGACCTCTGCCGATCCCGCAATCGCCGCCGCAAGGACATGCACATCGTTCTCGTCAGGCAGGTAAAGCCGCGCCTCGTCCCGCGCCCGCGGCTTAATGGATGCATCCGGCCAAAGGCCCCGGATCACCGCGATCTCACCTTCTGCTTGCGCCGCGGCCAAAGGTCCTAGCCGCGCCGCCGCTCGCCGCCACTCCTCCAAGATTCGATCAGACCAGAGCGGGATATACGCCCCCGCCCGCGCCGTTTTAAGCAGCACTTCGCGCTGCACGGTCGGGTAGAGAACGCAGGCGTCCAGCAGGACCTTCATGAAAGCCTCAAGAAAAGCGCTTTGAGATACCCACTCTCGGCCAGCGCAGGGTGCTCGGGATGATCGGGGCCAGCAAAGCCCGTATGCAAAAGCTGCGCTTGCCGCCCTGCTCGGCCAATCCCGCGCAAAATTGCGGTGCGAAACTTGCCTAACCCCGCAGCGTGCGAGCAGGAACACAGCGCAAGAATACCGCCGGGCGCCACCAGAGGTGCCGCAAGGCGCGCGACCTTCTCATAAGCGCGCAAACCTGCCTCGAGCGCAGGCTTTGCGGGCGCAAAAGCCGGCGGGTCGCAGACCACGACGTCAAAACGCCGCCCTTCCGCAGCAAAACTAATAAGCGCCGCGAATGCGTCGCTTTCCAAGGTAGAAAACCGATCGCTCACGCCCATGCTCCGCGCGCCCTCCTCGGCAAGTGCAAGCGCAGGGCGAGAGCCGTCCACCGCCGTCACCGCGCGCGCGCCCGCCGCAAGCGCCGCCAAGCCAAAGCCGCCCACATGGGAAAACACATCTAACACCTCAGCGCCCTGCACGAACTTCTGCAAGAACGCATGGTTCGGACGTTGATCGAAGAAAAGCCCGGTCTTCTGCCCGCCCATGAGGTCCGCCATGTAGAGCGCGCCATTCATAGGCACCTCCACCGGCTCAGACGGCCCTTCGCCCGCGATCACCTCTCGCAATTCCGGTAACCCCTCGAGGCTGCGCGCCCGCCCCGTCCCGTTAAGGATCACATTTGCCACGCCGATGTCGGCCAGACCGGCAACAAATTCCGCCTTGAGAGCATCCGCCCACGCCGCATTGGCCTGCAAAACGGCGGTCTCTCCAAACCTGTCGATGATCACTCCGGGAAGCCCGTCCGCCTCCGCATGCACGAGACGGTAAAACGGCTCTGAATAAACTTGTTCCCGCAGCGCCAGCGCAACGCGCAGCCTTTCAGCCACCCAGGCTGCATCGATAACGACACTGCACTCCCGCGACAGCACCCGACCAGCGATCTTTGACGCGGCGTTGAACCCGATAAGCGCCAGAGGCTCCCGCGCGGCGTCCTCGAGCAACGCAACACTCCCGGCGGGGAGCTTTTTCGTCCGCCGATCCAGCACCAATTCGTTAGAGAAAACCCACGGATGCCCAAAACGAATACGCTTCGTATCGGCATTGGGTTTCAGGCGTACAACAGGCAAAGGGGGCAGCGTCATGCCACCCCCTCTAGAGCTTTGATCTGGCTTTGTGTAGCGGCCTTAGATCGTATCGTCAGCGACGAGCGGGCGCGAAAGCTCTTGCTCGATAATGTATGCCAAATGGCTCGAAATGCGGGACTTCTGCGTCACGCCGTTCCGCTCCGCCTCTATCGCCGCGCGACCACCAAGCGCCGGAAGATCGGCATTGATACGGCGCGTCGGCACGACCACTTCGCCGGTTCGTGCGCTGCGTACTGTCATATCGAACTTGATGGAATGAACGCCGCCCACCGTATAACGCGCCTTCTCCGTTAGCGAGTGGAAACGGGCTACTTCGATGTCAACGATCACTGGTTGCACGCCTTCTAGCTTGGCCTGAGCTTCCTTTCCGGAACCCGCGAAAATATCGAGGATCTGTTTGTGGCGATTTCCGACTGGATCGCCGCGCCAGACGATATCTGCGATGGGATAGTATCTGTTTGCCTCGGAGACGCTCAAGCTCTTGGGAACAGCCACGCGTAGCTCGGTGACGTCAAAGGAAGGCTGTGCGGCCTGAAAGCTAGGCACTTCCAGCGGCGCATTGCGCGTTGCTGGATCGTAGGTGGTGCAGGCACCGAGTGAAAATGCAACCAGGGAAATCGAAAACAGACGCTTGAAAACGGTCATGTCGGGTCCTCTCGCAATTCCCCTATGCGGGGTCTTTGAAAGCCGTAAGAGCAGAACACGGCTGAATTTTGGCGGGATTTAGGAAAATGCCTGCTAAATCGAGGCTGCTTTTTTTTAGATGGGCAAAATTTCGCGAGAATCCCGGCTCAAATGCCATGTTAGCGCTATCATATGCTAAGTACGTGTGTTACGCGCCCACTCAACGCTCCAGCCCAATGCCAGGAGATCGATATGGCCCTCAACCCGACGCTTGCAAAAGTTACCGACCGCATCATCGCGCGCTCTACCGAGGCGCGCAAAACCTACGTGTCGCGCATGGAGGCCGCCGCCGCGGAAGGACCGCGCCGCGCGCACCTGACCTGTGGCAACCAGGCCCACGCCTATGCAGCCATGGGAGAAGCCCAATCGGATCTCGCCACCGGCCGCGCGCCGAATATCGGGATCGTGACCGCCTACAACGATATGCTCAGCGCGCATCAGCCGTTTGAGCGCTTCCCCGAACTCATCCGCCAGACCGCGCGCGAAAAAGGCGCCACCGCCCAGGTCGCCGGCGGCGTGCCCGCCATGTGTGACGGCATCACGCAAGGTCAGGTCGGCATGGAGCTTTCGCTCTTTTCTCGCGACGTTATCGCGCTCGCAACGGGCGTGGCTCTCTCGCACAATTGCTACGATGCCGCCCTCTATCTCGGTGTCTGCGACAAGATCGTGCCTGGCCTCATCATTGGCGCGGCCACCTTCGGCTACATCCCAGGTATTTTCATTCCTGCGGGCCCCATGGTCTCCGGTCTCCCCAATGACGAAAAAGCTGCCGTGCGTAAGAAGTTCGCGGCCGGAGAGTGTGGTCGCGACGAGCTGATGAAATCCGAAATGGCGAGCTACCACGGCCCCGGCACCTGCACCTTCTACGGCACCGCGAATTCGAACCAGATGCTGATGGAGTTCATGGGCCTCCACCTTCCCGGCTCCAGCTTTGTGAACCCAAACACGCCGCTCCGTGATGCGCTCACCGTGGCTGCGGTGAAGCAGGCGCTGCGCATTACCGCGCTCGGCAATGATTACCGTCCGGTCTACCGCGTGCTTGACGAGAAAGCTTTCGTGAATGGCATCGTGGGCCTCATGGCCACCGGCGGTTCCACAAACCTCGTGCTCCATCTCCCCGCCATGGCACGCGCGGCGGGCGTAATCCTCGAGCTTGAGGATTTCGCGGAGATCTCAGCGGCCACCCCGCTGATGGCTAAAGTCTATCCAAACGGCCTCGCCGATGTGAACCACTTCCACGCTGCAGGCGGGCTCGGCTACATGATCGGCGAACTTATCGAGGCGGGCCTCCTCCACGATGACAGCGTCAACGTCAAAGGGGATAGCCTGCGCGACTATACGCGCGATGCCCAGCTCATGGAGGGACGCGCGGCGTGGGTCGACGGACCGCGCCAAAGCCTCAACGACAAGATTCTGCGCCCTGCCAATGACCCGTTCCAACCCTCGGGCGGCCTCAAGCGGCTCAAGGGTGGGCTTGGCACCGGAGTGATGAAGGTCTCCGCCGTGGGCGAGCACCTCCAGGACATCACCGCCCCTGCCCGCGTCTTTGAGAGCCAGGAGGCTGTAAAGGCCGCGTTCCAGCGCGGAGAGTTCAGCTCAGACACCGTCGTCATCGTCCGCTTCCAGGGGCCAAAGGCCAATGGTATGCCCGAGCTCCACAATCTCACGCCCTGCCTGTCCGTCTGCCTCGACCGCGGGATCAAGGTCGCCCTTGTCACTGACGGGCGCATGTCGGGGGCCTCCGGTAAGGTGCCCGCGGCGATCCATGTGAGCCCCGAGGCCGCCGATGGCGGGCCGCTCGCCTATGTCGAGGACGGTGATCTCATCCGCGTCGACGCCAAGAACGGCGTGCTGGAGAACCTCAACAAGGCCTGGAAAACCCGCGATCCCGCGCAACCGGACCTCAGCGACAATGGCCACGGCGTCGGCCGCGAGCTCTTTGACGTCTTCCGCCGCACGGCGGGCAGCTCCGCCACCGGCGCGGGCGTGGTGGTGTAAGCGCCATGACACCGCAAGACCAGTCCCGCCTTGCCGCCGACATCTGCGCCGCCGCGCCAGTTGTCCCCGTTCTCGTCGTTGATGACGCAGCCCACGCTCAGCCCCTCGCCAGCGCCCTCGTGGCGGGCGGCTTGCCTGCTCTTGAGGTCACATTGCGCACCGAGGCTGCGCTCGACGTCATCCGTGAGATGGCAGCCGTCGACGGCGGCATCGTCGGTGCAGGCACGCTCCTCACCGGTCGCGATGTGGAAGCGGCCAAGGCGGCAGGCGCCCGCTTCGGTGTCTCTCCTGGCGCAACGGACGACATCATCGACGCCTGCATCGCCAACGAACTCCCGCTTCTCCCCGGCGCAGCGACCGCGACAGAGGTCATGCTGCTCTTGGATCGCGGATACACCACGCAAAAATTCTTCCCCGCGGAAGCGTCCGGCGGCGCAAAAGCACTGGGCAGCTTCGCCTCCCCGCTGCCCCACGTGACGTTCTGCCCCACGGGCGGCGTCAGCCTCGCCAACGCCCACGATTACATTAAGCTGAGCAACGTCGCCTGTGTCGGCGGTAGCTGGGTCGCGCCCAAAGCCCTCGTTGAGGCAGGCGACTGGGACGGCATCGAACAGCTCGCCAAAGAAGCCTCTGGCCTGGCGTGAACCAGGACTGAAAAGAAGACGTCTACTCTTGCGGCACGCGCGCCCGGCGCCCCCCGCGTCGGCCCGTGGCAGGCGGCTCATCCAAGGCCGCTTTCAGCGTCTCCGTCATGGGATGACCCGGCGCCTCCGCCCCGTAGACACCGAGCAAAAACCGGACATGGCCCAGCGTGTCTTGCCCGGCAGGCACGTTGATCGCCCAGTCGAGGAAAATAGAGCGGCATTCCCCACCGGTGATACCGTCGATCTGATAACTCTCGCGGATGAGGCCTTTGGGGTCCACGCTGCTCAATTCCATGTCCATCCTCCTGCTGCGCGTCAGCTAGACTGCCCTGCCAAACCGGCAAGGATCGCCGTGATTTCTCTATCTGCCGCGGCGGTGGCCGTGGCAAGGTACTCAACGAGCGCCGCTTCGCTGCTTAGCCCTGTTTCGCGCAAGATGAAGTCGATCCCACCCGCGCCAACGCCTTCCACAGGCGCGTCCGGCTTAACGATGAGGCGAGAGGCCGCGCGAAGCCGCCAAAGAACGTCCTGCAAGCTCGCGACCTCGGTGAGACTGGGCAGGGAAAGCGCCGTGGCGCTGGCCAACTGAGCCACCACCTCCCTGGCATCAGAGCCCGCCAAGAGCGCAAGCGTTTGGGCAAATAGCTCCAGGTCCTGAAGCCGCCCTGCCCCGTCCTTCGCGGCGAGCCCGCCCTCGCCCGGTCGCGCGGCCACAACGCGCGCTCGCATGTCGAGCACATCTTGCGCGACCGTCGCAGCATCGCTCGACGCCCGAAGGATGTCGCAACGCACCCGCTCCACACGCTTACGGAGCGCCTCAGGCCCTGCCAGCGCCCGCGCTCGCGTCAGCGCCAGATGCTCCCAGGTCCAGGCCTCCTCTCGCTGATAGGCCCCCCAAGCAGCCACCGAGGTCGCCACCGGCCCGTTCCGCCCGGAAGGACGCAACCGCATATCCACCTCATAAAGCCGCCCCTGCGCCATGGGCGCAGACAGCGCTGTAACGAGCGCCTGCGTCAGTCGCGCGTAATACACCCGCGTTGCGAGCGGTCGGGGCCCGTCAGACGTCTCGACGTCCTCCCCGTCAAAGATCAAGATGAGGTCAAGATCTGACGCCGCATGGAGCCGCCCCGCCCCCAGTGACCCCATGGCAACGATCGCTGCCCCTTGGCCGGGTGCGGCACCGTGCTTCTTCGCAAAGTAGTCGCAGACGCGAGGCCAGAGCGCGCGCAGCACCACCTCGGCCAACTCCGCATAGTGCTTCCCTGCCCCATGGGCATCGATCAGCCCGCGCAAATGATGCACGCCGATCCGGAAATGCCATTCCTTCTGCCACGCGCGCGCCGCGTCCAGCGCCGCCTCATAATCTGCCTCGCTGTCGAGCCGCGCCACGAGGTCAGTTTCAAGCGCCTCCAGCTCCGGCCACGGCGCGAAGAATGAGCCGCCTAACACGGCATCAAGCACACTTGCGTTCCGCCCCAGATACTCTGCCAGAGCCGGCGCGATGGCTGCCACATCCGCTAACAGATCGATGAGCTGCGGGTTCGCGTCAAAGAGCGAGAACACCTGCACCCCCGCTGGAAGACCCCGCAGGAACGCGTCGAACTGATTGAGCGCGCGCTCAGGCTCTGACGCTGCCGAAAGCCGCGAGAGAATGCGAGGCCGCAACCGGTCAAAAAGCTCCGCCGCGCGCGGTGATCTCAGCGCCGGATAGGTATGCCATCGCGCCATCACCTCGGCCCCAAAAGCCAGGCTCGGCGCAGGCTCGGGAGGGGCCGGGGCAAAGAACGGCTCTGTGAGGCCGTGCACCGCCTCGAGATCATCCCGGAGCATCCGCTCTAGATCGGTCTGTTCTTCTCCCATGAAGGCAGCCAACCGCGCCATTCCTTCTGCGCTGCTGGGAAGTGTATGGGTCTGCGCATCGCGCAGCATCTGCAACCGGTGCTCAACAGTGCGGTGGCGCACATAGGCACCATCGAGCGTCGCAGCGACGTCCGGCGCGACCCACCCGCCTTCTGAAAGTGCCTTCAGCGCCTCTCGCGTTGCGCGCAGCCGTAAGCTCGGCTCCCGTCCGCCAGAGATAAGCTGCCGTGTCTGCGCGTAGAACTCGATCTCCCGTATCCCGCCGCGCCCGAGCTTCATGTCATGTCCGGGTAGCGTGATCGGACCCGAAAGGCCCTTATGCTCTCTTATTTTGAGCAGGATGCCGTGGGCATCCTCAACCGCCGCAAAATCGAGATGCCGCCGCCAAACGAAAGGCGTAAGGGCGCAAAGATATGCCGCGCCCGCGTCCAAATCGCCCGCCGCCGCCCGCGCCTTGATATGCGCGGCGCGCTCCCAGGTGCGACCCACGCTCTCATAATAGGCTTCGGCCATGGATCGCGTGACGACTATGGGCGTCACCGCAGCATCGGGGCGAAGCCTGAGATCGGTCCGAAACACATAGCCCGCTGGGGTCACCTGCGACAGACGCTTCATCGCGGCCCGCACCGCGCGAACAAGTACGGACCGCCGTTCGCCCGCTTCATCCGCGGAAAGCCCCGCATCCTCCATCACGCAAATCAGGTCGATGTCCGAGGAATAGTTGAGCTCGCCCGCGCCCATCTTTCCCATGGCGATTACCGCCAGCCCCGGCGCGTCCGGTAGCTTTCCACGGCCCTGCAAAAGCTCAAGCTCAGCATTGAGCGCCCAGGTCACCGCGCGATCCGCAAAATCCGAGAGCGCCCCCGTCACCTCCTCGAGCGACCAAATACCCCCGAGGTCGAGTAGCGCGACGAGCGCTGCCATGCGCCGCTTGTCCCGACGCATCTCTTCGGGGTCCGCCGCGCTTAAGAGCCCCGCCAAAGCCTCAGCTGGCGTTCCCAGCGCCTCCTCAAGCCAGGGCCCCTCCTTCAGGATCACACCATGAAGATACGGGCTGCATCCAGCCGCCCCTTCAATGAGCGAACGCAGTGCTCCGCTCGCGGCCATAGCATCCGCCGCCTCTGCCCCGCGCTCGGGGTCAAAGGCGGTCGGCCAACGCGTGATGGCATGCTCGATCTCCATGGCGGCACCCTCCCCGCGTGGGCTGGCGCGGTCAATCGCCAAAGGATAGGTCGATCAATAGGAGGAACTGCATGTCCAAGAGCCTAAAGCGCGTCCGGGCCGCCTTAGATGCCGCCGGGATAGAAACCGAGATCGTCGAAGTCACAAAGGCCCGCACCGCAGCGGAGGCAGCCGCGAGCCTCGGCTGCAAAGTGGACCAAATCGCCAACTCAATCATCCTCCTCGGGATGGAGAGCGGCACCGTAAGGCTCTTTTTGACGTCAGGCGCAAACCGGGTCGACATTTCGCTCGCAAGCACCATCGCGGGTGAGCCCCTTGGCAAGGCGGACGCCGCTGTCATCCGGGCACAAACTGGCTTTGCAATCGGCGGCGTGGCCCCCCTCGGGCACCTCGCTCCGATCAAGGCTTGGTTCGATCCGCACCTCCTTACATTTCCCAAAATTTTCGCCGCGGCAGGCACGCCGAGGCATCTTTTCGCCGCTACGCCCTCACAAATCTTGGAAGTCGCCGCCGCAACCCCCTCAAATTTCACGGAAATCTAGAAAATGTAAAAATGTTTTACATTTGACCTTGTCTCGAGGAGGACCCGCTCACATATCGTTGATGTGAAAGACATTCACATTAACAACTGAAACGGAGACTTCCATGACCACCCTCGCCCAGACCACTCATAGTGACGCTACTCTCCCGCGTCAGAGCTGGTTCTCCCGCGCGGAGTCCTGGCTCGATCAGCGCGGTACTGGCGCCTGGATCGCGGCCATGGTGCTCGGCTTCATCTTCTTCTGGCCGATCGGCCTCGCACTGGTGATCTATATGACTGCAACCGGAAAATGGTCCTGCTGGGGCCGCTCCCGCAAATCGACGGTAGCATCGGCCGCAATGGCCATGAAACCATCTGGCAACACGGCGTTTGACGCCTACAAGGCCGACACACTGCGCCGCCTAGAAGAAGAGCAAGAGAGCTTCGAGGCTTTCCTTGAGCGCCTTCGGGCCGCAAAGGACAAGGCTGAGTTCGATCAGTTCATGGATGAGCGCGCAAACGCAGCGGAAACGCCACAGGAAGACGACGAGAAATCATCCTAACGAAATGCAAGGGTCGCCCATCAGGCGGCCCTTCCCTTTGAGAGACAGTTAGATGCAGTACACTTCCAATTTCCAGCAACCGATCAGACGAGAGACCATGAGCCCGAACCGCGTAAATCGAAAGGCCCAGCACGTTCCGCAGCGGGCCCACGTCGCTTCAATAGTCCTATTTGGCTGTTTTGCTTTGCCGGTCGCAATCGTGGCGATCCTAGAATCCACTTTCCTAGGCATCGCGCTCACCGCATTCCTGGGGCTGATCTGGCTGAGGCTATCAGGTGTCCAATCAGGAACCCCATTTGACGAGGCGGTTGAGGCTCTCGTGCCCAGCTACGAAGACCAAGACAGACTTCGCTCATCCGGCAATGCGAGCTTCGACGCCTACCGCGAAGAACTCTTGGATCGGCTCGAGCAAGAGCAAGTGGCCTTTGACAGTTTTCTGGAACGCCTCCGCTCCGCTAAAGACAAAAGCGAGTTTGACGATTTCATGGACGACCGAGCACAGGCCGCTCGGATCGTAAACGAGAGCTAACGAACGCGGACCTGGCGCCCTCACGGCGCCAGGAAAGCCCCAAACACCACTATGATGACAATACCCTACGCAAACCTCCCCGATCCCGACCGCCAGGCTGGCTTTTACGCAGAGGTCCCGATGAAACGGCTCATCGCCTTCTTCATCGACCTCCTCTTCATCGCGTTGATTTCAGTTCTGGTCGCATTCGCCACCTTCGGTCTCGCGCTTTTCCTCTTTGCCGGCGTCTTTGCCATTGTCGGCTACATCTATCGCGTTCTCACCCTCGCGGGCGGTTCCGCCACGTGGGGGATGCGCGTCGTGGGTATTGAGCTTAGACGCCATGACGGAGGGCGCTTTACGCTAGGCGATGCAGTGCTTCATACACTCGCCTTTTATGTGTCTTTCGGGATCTTCCCGGTGCAGTTCTTGTCAGCTGTCCTCATGCTAACAACTCCGCGCGGTCAGGGTTTGTCGGACTTCCTGTTTGGAACCGTCGCGCTAAATCGCAGGGCGCATAGCTAAAACGGCGCATCTGACGGTTAACCGTAAGTTCGCAATTTGATCTTTATCCTTGCGTCATCGGACGGCCTTGTTAGGCTTTTCCCGAAGTTTACGTGAAGGGAAGAATGCGCCACTCCCTCCCCCTAGCGCCGCAGTTTTATGTAACTGCACCACAGCCGTGCCCCTATCTCGAAGGGCGCATGGAGCGTAAGCTATTTACTGCGCTCCAAGGTGACACCGCAGAAACACTTAATGATAGCCTTTCAAAGCAAGGCTTTCGTCGGTCGCAGAACGTGCTCTATCGCCCGTCTTGTGCCGATTGTGCCGCGTGCCTTTCTGCGCGCATCAATGTCGCTAATTTCACCGCCTCTAAGAGCCAAAAGCGGGTCATGGCGCGTAATCGTGGCCTTGAGCGCCGCGCGACTGCCCCATGGGCCACCGAGGAGCAGTTCGATCTCTTCCGCCGCTACCTCGATACGCGCCATGCCGATGGCGGTATGGCCGACATGGATATTTTCGAATTCGCCGCGATGATCGAAGAGACCCCTATCCGCAGCCGGGTTGTGGAGTACCATCGCAATGACACCGACGAAGATAGCGGTCTTACCGCTGTCTGCCTCACCGACGTTCTCGATGACGGCGTGTCCATGGTCTATTCCTTCTACGAGCCAGGGCTCGAGAAGAACTCGCTCGGCACCTACATCATCCTTGATCACATCGCGATCGCACGCGAAGCAGGTCTGCCCTATGTCTATCTCGGCTACTGGGTCCCCGGCTCCGAGAAGATGGGATACAAAGCACGCTTTTCTGGGCTAGAGGTCTATCGCGGTGGCGACTGGCAACAGCTGTCAAACCCGGAAGAATACGCTGCTGATGTCGACCCACTCGCCGTCGAACCGATTGCAGAGCAGGTCGCTCAGATAAGCCTGCCTGACGTCATGCCCACTCGCAGCAAATAGTGACAACTTCACTTCACGCGGTCACCGTCGTCGTGCCGGATTACGATGCCGGCATTGAGTTTTATGTCGGCAAATTGGCCTTCAATCTAACAGCGGATCACGACCTCGGAGGGGGCAAGCGCTGGGTACTGGTTGAACCTCCCGGTGGCGGGACAAAGCTCCTCCTCGCAAAGGCAGCAGGCGAACAACAACAAGCGGCTATCGGCAACCAAACCGGGGGGCGTGTGGGCTTCTTCCTCTTGAGCGATGACTTCGAAGCGGATTACGCAAAGATGCGTGCCGCGGCCGTGGACTTCGAAGAAGACCCTCGCGAGGAAACCTATGGAAAAGTCGTGGTCTGGCGAGACCCCTTCGGCAACCGATGGGACCTCTTGCAGCTAAGCTAAAGCAAGCGCTTAGCGACCGATCAAGTCCGGCACAAAGGTCACTATCCCCGGCACAAGGGCCAGCAGCGCCAGCCCCCCCACTTGGATAAGCACGAAGGGAAAGATCCCACGGTAAATGTGCCCGGTCGTCACCTCTTTCGGTGCCACACCGCGCAAGTAAAAGAGCGCAAATCCAAAAGGCGGTGTCAGGAACGACGTCTGCAGGTTCACTGCAATCATGATCGTCACCCATTTGGGGTCAAGCGACCCGCCATAGATCACCGGCCCCACAATGGGGATCACGATGTAAATGATCTCGAGGAAGTCGAGCACAAAGCCCAAAATAAAAAGCACGAGCATGACGATCAGGAAGACCGTCCATTCGCTCTCAAACGACCGCAGGAAGTCCTGAATGTAGTGCTCTCCACCAAAGGAGATCACCACGAGGTTGAGGAGCTGCGACCCGATGAGGATGGTAAAGACCATCGAC
>JBCCYG010000043.1:0-12807 GCA_039190145.1 Pseudomonadota bacterium
CGCGCTGGCTGCCGAGCCTAGCGTGTACTCCGACGGCGGTGTCGCCATCCGGGGAACGGACCCCGTCGCCTATTTCACCGAGGGTAAGCCGGTCGAGGGTTCCGCCGAGTTCAGCTTTGAGTATGACGGCGCCACCTGGCACTTCGCCTCCGCCGAGAACCGCGATGCCTTTGCGGTCGACCCAGTAGCCTATGCGCCGCAATATGGCGGCTATTGCGCCTGGGCCGTGTCCCAGGGCTACACGGCCTCCATTTCGCCCAATGCGTGGTCAATCCACGACGGGAAGCTCTACCTGAACTTCAACCGTGCCGTGCGCGCTCGCTGGGCCGTGGGCAAGGAAGCAAACATCGCTGCCGCTGACGCCAACTGGCCATCTGTCCTGGGCTAAACCGCGCACGTTAACCACTTGTTCACGGTTTGCTTACATCCTCTAGCGTGTCGGCAGACCACACTTACATGACTGTCATGGGCGGGCGGCTGGAACATCCCCCGCCAACTTCACTGTCCCTCGTTCCGTACCTTGCGCCCGAGCTCACGCTTGGGCGCATTTTTGTCCGGCAGCTCAAGATCCCCTATGCGCCGCGTCGACCCCACCGCGCCCACAGAGCTCGGCGTGGTTCAATGCGTCCGAGCGGCCTTCTCAGCGATCCCAGATAGCCCTTCGCGCCGTGCAAGCTCTGCTTCGACATCTTGGAGCGTCACACCGCGCGCAGTCAGCATGACAAGAAGGTGGTAGACCACGTCCGCCGCTTCAGCCGTCAGCGCCTCTCGGTCTCCCTTCACAGCCTCGATGATGGCCTCAACGGCCTCTTCGCCAAACTTCTCCGCGCATTTCTCGGGCCCCTTCGACAAGAGCTTTGCAGTCCAAGATGTGTCGGGGTCGGCCTCGGCGCGCGCAGCGATGGTTTCTGCGAGTTTTGCGATGCTCATGCCGCCACCCGCATCGGCAGCCCGGCTGCCGCCATATGCGCCTTTGCCTCTGCAATTGTGTAATCACCGAAATGAAAAATCGACGCCGCGAGGACGGCACTCGCCCCGCCTTTGGTCACACCGTCAACGAGGTGATCGAGGGTGCCCACGCCGCCCGAGGCGATCACCGGCACATCGACCGCGTCAGAGATCGCCTTCGTGAGGGGCAGGTTAAAGCCTTCCCGCGTGCCATCACGGTCCATCGAGGTAAGTAAGATCTCTCCAGCGCCCTTCGCGGTCACGGTGCGCGCGAATTCGACGGCATCGACGCCCGTCGGGCGCCGCCCGCCATGGGTGAAAATTTCCCAACGCCCGGGCTCCACAGTTTTGGCATCAATGGCGCAAACGATGCACTGGCTGCCAAAGCGGTCGGCAGCGGCTGAGATGACATCGGGGTCGGCAACGGCAGCTGAGTTAAAACTCACCTTGTCTGCGCCAGCCAGAAGCAGCGCGCGCACATCTTCATGGCTCCGCACGCCGCCACCCACGGTGAGCGGGATAAAGCAGGTCTCTGCAGTGCGTTGCACGAGGTCAAACATCGTCCCCCGGTTTTCATGGGTGGCGTTGATATCGAGAAAACAGAGCTCGTCAGCCCCGGCGGCGTCATAGGCGCGCGCGGCCTCCACGGGGTCGCCAGCATCCACGAGGTCCACGAAATTTACGCCTTTCACAACACGGCCGTCAGCCACGTCTAGGCAGGGAATGATGCGTATCTTGAGCATGGGCGCGGCTTAGCCGATCCGGCGCGCGTCGGCTAGCACTCAGACGAAAACAGAGGCTTGCGCCACTTTCATCGCCGGACGCGCCATGGGCCCGAAACCGTGTTTGTCGGTGCGTAAACTCGGGAAAAGCGCAAAAAGCTCTTCCCGCGCTGCGGCATCGAGTTCCCCGCGATCAAGCGCACCGGGATGGAGGCTCTCGGAGGGGGCATCATCCGCCCAGATCACTTCGTGCCGATCAAAGAGGAGGTGGACATAGGTCACATCCTCCACCGGCGCGCGCAGGATCGTCCTGTCGTTGATCAGGCCCACGGCGGGGGCAAAGACCTCGTCTTCGCCCGCGTAAAGCTCCGCGCGCCAGCCTTCGATCAGCATCCGATGCTGCGGCGAGACCAGAATATCGCGCGCAGGGCATCCCGCGGCAATCGCGTGCGCTTTGATGAGGACAGGTCGGTGGTGGGGCTCTGCAGCGAGGCGCGCTGCGTCGAGCGTGAGCGACGACATCCAGCGCAAAGGCTGAAGCCCGCTATCGCGCGTGAGTACGAGATCGCCCACCTTGAGTTCAGCGATGGGCCGCTCGCCAAGCGGCGTCTTGATAAGCGCGTCGGGGGTGAAGCAAAGGATCAGACCTTCTTGAAAGGTGACAAGGCCCACCGTCTCTTCGACATGATTGGTCTCGCTGTCGCCGCTGTCTTCCTCCTGGTAGCGAAGGTCGATCCCGCTATCTGTCTGGTTGTCGAAAATGATGTCGCCCGGGTCGCCGCCGTTCTGAGTCTGGACCTCGCCTACGGTGATGGCGTCTGTCACCGTGCCGCCAAAATCCACGCCCGCCGCCCAATCGTCATCGATACCGTCTATGGTGACGGCCGCGCCATATTGGTCCGGGTCCGTCCCATCCGTGGCGCCAACGGCGATCCAGCCAACCTGTTCGAAACCGTGGACGCCGTCATTGCCTTCGCCTTCCTCGACGTCGAGGAGGAAGTCATTGGCGGTGATGTTTCTCGGGTCTGAATCCACCACGCCGTCTTCATTGTCGGAAGCCACCGTTGTGATAACGACCGGGGGCTCTGCGAAGGCCGCGTTGAAGGTGACGGTCTCCCCATCGCTGTCGGCATCGGAATGGCGCGCCTCGATGAGCCTGCCGTCAGGCAGGGTGTGCACGCCTTCCTCGATGGCGATCCAATTGATGGTTTCAATGGCCGGGTGCGGGCCGTCCTCGTTATCCCATTCCTCAAGCGTAAAGGTGAAGCCCGTGGCCATACCGCTCGTGTCGGTCTGGATATCTATAACACGCAGGATGAACTGATTGCCGCCAAAGTTGGTCGACATCAATGCAATCACCGGATCATCAAGCGGCGTGTCAAACGTCACTTGGATCGGTTCGTTCGTAACGGTCGTGTTTGACTGCAGCGAGCCTGCCTGACCGATAGCCGCGCTCATCCCATACCTCATCACACACCGCTCTTAACCGGAGCGTTGCGACGCCGTTATCGGCCAAAATTGCCAAAAATGTGGTTAAGCCACGATCTGGAACGGGTGGCCTCAGCCCATTTCGCGCAGGGCCTGTGCTAAATCAATCGCGCCGTCATAGAGTGCACGACCGGAAATTGCGCCCGAAATGACGCCGGTGTCGCGCAAAGCGACCAAATCAGCCAGGGAGGAGACGCCGCCAGAGGCAATAACTGGGATCGACACCGCTTTCGCGAGCGCCTCGGTCGCGGCGACATTCGGGCCGCCCATGGCCCCGTCGCGGTCGATGTCAGTGTAGATGATTGCCGCCACGCCCGCGTCTTCAAAGCTCTTGGCGAGGTCTGTGACCAGAATGTCGGTTTCTTCTGCCCAACCCCGCGTGGCCACACGCCCCTTGCGTGCGTCGAGCCCCACGGCGACCTTCCCGGGAAAGGCCCGCGCGGCCTCGCGCACGAGCGCGGGCTCTTCCACCGCGACCGTGCCTAGAATGACGCGCGCGAGGCCCTTTTCTAGCCATGCCGCGATCGTGGCCATGTCCCGGATGCCGCCGCCAAGTTGGGCGGGCACGTTTACGGCCGCCAGGATAGCCTCAACCGCCGCCCCATTTACAGGGTGGCCCTCAAACGCCCCGTTGAGATCAACGAGGTGAAGCCAATTACAGCCTGCTGCTTCAAATGCCTTTGCCTGATCAGCGGGGCTGTCGCTAAAAACCGTTGCTTGATCCATCTCGCCGCGCACGAGGCGTACGGCTTGGCCGTCTTTCAGGTCGATGGCGGGGTAAAGGATCATGGCGCGTTTCCTGGCGTTTTCGCGCCTTTGCCATGGGCGTGCTGAAAAGCAAAGTACCCAACGTTAGTCTTGATCGCGCGCCGGTCAATTTGCTTAGCTCCCCCCGACCACGGAGGGACTAAAATGAAAAAACTAATAGCTGCAGCTGCTTTCGCGCTCATCGGGTCAGCGGCACTTGCCGATGACGTGCTGGGTACCTGGAAATCCGAGCCCGGCGAAACCGGCGGTTTTATCCATGTGAATATGGTCCAATGCGGGACAAAGATTTGCGGGACGATTGCCGAGGTGATCGGCAACGATAACACCGATATTGTCGGCCGTCAGATCATCACAGACATGTCGCCCAATGGCGGCGGGGCGTATTCCGGCGGCACCATTTGGGCCCCTGATCAGGACCGAAATTATCGGGCAAAAATGCAGCTTTCCGGCAGTTCGCTTGAAGTGGAGGGGTGCGTGCTCGGCGGCGCTATCTGCCGCGGTCAGACATGGTCGCGCATCAACTAAAGCCGTCCTGTTCTTACCGTCATGCGGCGCCCCAAATCGGGCGCCGTTTTTCTTTGCGCGCGATGCGCCCGCCCGCCTCCCCCTCACACGTTGTGTTCGGCCTTCGGTGGCGCCGCTGCGCGGCGGGGCGCCCCGCTGCGGCGTCTTTCTGGCTGTCGGAGGCCGGGATGGCCTCCGGCGGGAGTGTATTGGGAACAAAGAAGAGGGCGTTTGTCGCTCACGGTGTCCAAGCCAGGAAATTTGCGATGATCCTAAGGCCGGTTTCCTGGCTCTTTTCAGGGTGGAACTGTGTGCCAATCATGTTGTCCTCAGCGACGATGGCAGTGACCTTTTCACCGTAATCTGCATGGGCCAGAAGCTGTCGCTGGGTCGACATGGCCATGTGATAGGAATGCACGAAATAGGCGTGATCGCCAGTTTCGACGCCGATCAGAACAGGGTGGGAGGCATCGATGACGAGATCATTCCAGCCCATATGTGGGACCTTGAGACCCGGTGCCTTGATGGGCACTACGCGGCCCTCAATCCATCCTAGCCCCTGGGTGAGCTCATACTCTATGCCCTCTTGCGCCATGAGCTGCATGCCAACACAGATGCCCATGAAGGGCCGCGCTTTGGCGGTAACGGCCTCCTTAAGCGCCTCAAGGCAGCCCGATCCCGCGAGCGCCGCAGCACAGGCCGGGAAAGCGCCATCACCGGGGAGTACGACGCGATCTGCGCGGGCAACCTCCTCGGGGCGGCTCGTGACAATGATCTCGCCCGCGCCGGTTTCACGCGCCATGCGCTCGAAAGCCTTGGCTGCCGAGTGTAAATTGCCGCTGTCATAGTCGATGAGCGCCGTTAGCACCTCAAAGCGCGCCCTTGGTTGACGGGATGGCGTCCGCTTTGCGCGCATCGACCTCGAGCGCATCGCGGAGGCTCCGAGCCACGGCCTTAAAGGCTGCTTCTGCGATGTGATGCGCGTTTACGCCGTGGAGCATATCAACGTGGAGCGTGATCCCACCATGGGTGCTAAACGCCTGAAAAAACTCGCGGACGAGCTCGGTGTCAAAGGTTCCGATTTTCGGCGTGGGCATGGGCACATGCCAGACAAGGAACGGACGCGCTGAGAGATCGAGCGCCGCGCGGACGAGCGCGTCATCCATGGGCAAAAGGCAACTGCCATAGCGCCTGATCCCGCGTTTGTCCCCTACGGCCTCAACCAGCGCTTGACCCAGCGCGATGCCCACATCCTCAACCGAATGATGGTCGTCAATATGGAGATCCCCCTCGCAGCGCACTTTCATGTCGATGAGAGAATGCCGCGCCAATTGGTCGAGCATATGGTCAAAGAAGCCCACTCCCGTGCGATTGTCATACGTGCCGGTCCCGTCGAGGTTCACACTCACCTCGATATCGGTTTCCGCCGTTTTGCGCGTGATCGTGGCTTGGCGCATGGGCCTCACTCCTAGTTTCGGCGCGCCTTATAACAGTGCTTCCCGCTCAGGCTAGAGCCCACGCGCTTTATGCTGATGACCGTTGCGTAATTGGAGCGAGTAGGCGCATGGGCCTGTAGAGCCGTCTGAGCGACCCCGGAAACGGACTTAATTCGAGAATTTCTGACAAGTGAACCTGGCGGGTGACCTGCTCAATGGCTTGCCACACCGCGCCAAATACCGATGCGCGCGTCTATTGTTTGACCGCTATAGGTATATACCCTAACTCTGTTGCAACCTAGGGTGGTGATTGCCGGATTTGAAAAGAGGGTCGGGATGCTAACGTCGATACCAGCTAACTCAAACCGGGAGAGTAAGACGAGCGAAGCCGAAGTGCTTCGTACGCTAAACGCCTTTGCGATCGATTTGATGTCCATTCGCAGCGTTGAAGACTTGCTTTGGTACGTATCTCAGAATGTTGTGGGCCGCTTAGGTTTCGTCGACTGCGTCATTTACCTGTCAAATGATCAAGAAACCGAGCTCGAACAAGCGGCAGCCTGGGGTGAGAAGAACCCTTTTGGGCGCCAAATAATCAATCCACTCGTCATTCCATTTGGGCGGGGCATTACGGGGCAGGTTGCGCAAACGCGGCAGCCCGTGATTGTCGATAACCTGCTTAAAGAGCAGGATTATATCGCCGACACGCAACTCGCCCGATCTGAGATTTGTGTGCCTCTGGTTTCCGGTAATCGTGTCCTCGGCGTCATCGATAGCGAACATCCAGATTTCGCAGCCTTTGGCGACGCCGAGCTTGAAATCCTGAGTACTGTCGCGGCGATGACGAGTGCAAAGATGGACCTCTTGTCAGAGACGCGCACATCGCAGAAGCGGTATGAGGATTTGATGGAGGCGCATGCAGAGTTAACGAGAGAGACCAGCAATCGAAAGACACTGGAGGCGCAGTTATTTGAAGCGCGTAAACTCGAGGCTCTGGGGCGTCTCACAGGGCAGTTTGCGCATGAATTCAATGGCTTATTGACGGTTATCTCTGGAAATATTGAGCTGCTGGAGCTGAGTTCGCTGGCGAAGGAGGCCCAGCAATTTTGTGACAACGCTAAGACGGCGTCAGCGCAGGGGGCGCGGCTGATTAAAGACATGCTGGCTTTCGCCCAAAAGGCACACCTCGTGCCTGAAAGGCTCGATCTTAATGCCCTCGTCGCCACAGCCTGTGAGGGATTGGAGCAAAGCACCGATCGCCATGTGGAGAAATCACTGGCAATTGATCTTTGGCCTATTTCTGTCGATCCAATTGCGATTCAAAACATCGTGCAACGGCTCGCGCTTAACGGATTTGAGGCAAATAAGGATGCTGGCATCGTTAAAATTGCGACGGAAAACGTTTTCCACACCCTCGCGGAAGACAGACAGTTTCCCTCTGAGCTTCTCCCAGGCCGCTACGTGCGCCTCAGCGTTTCTGATCAGGGCAATGGCATTCCCGAAAAGTACCAAGATCAGATATTTGACCCGTTCTTTACCACGAAAGATGTCGGCCAAGGAACGGGTCTTGGGCTGTCCGTTGTCTTAGGTGTCATGCGCCAATCCGGCGGGACGGTGGCGGTACGCAGCGCCGTCGGTGAAGGCTCCACTTTCGAACTCTATTTCCCAGCTTGCACGCACAGATCGGCCGATCCTGTGGTTAGGACGCACTAGCCATATGTCCGAGATGAAAGACGTAATGGCTGAATTTGATCGAAAGCCTGGCGTGCCTTTAAGTGGACCGCCGCTTTTGGATGTGAGCGGCTTGTTCGATGCAGATCAGGGTGTTCAAAAGCGGGTCGCAAATGAGATCGGCCAGGCCGCCCGCGATATCGGGTTTTTTCGAATTACGGGTCACGGCATCGACGGGGATCTTATCTCTCGCACCTATGAGGCCGCGCGACGCTTCTTTGCTCTGTCGGAGGAGCTTAAGCGGCAGTATTACATTGGGCTTAGCAGCAACCATCGTGGCTATGTCCCCTTTACGGAAAAGGGGGACTATTCAGATGAGAAGAGCCGCAACTATGAAGCGTTCGACCTCGCCTTAGACTTGCCGGAGACGGACCCCGATTTTATCGCTGGCAACCGCTTGCTTGGCCCTAATGTCTGGCCTGAGCTCGATGGGTTCCAAGAGGCAGTGGCTGAGTATTACGAGCAAATCTCATCGCTGGGCTTGCGGGTTTGCGCGGCGCTTGAGCTCTATCTCGACTTGCCGCCGGGCAAGATTACCGGCCACATGACCAAACCAATCTCGCAACTACGCTTGATGCATTACGTCCGCCAGAGTGACAACGTTGACAGCAGATCAGTCAACATGGGCGCGCATACAGACTACGAATGCCTGACGCTGCTTCATACCAGCAATCCTGGTCTCCAGGTCATGGATTCCATGGGAAAGTGGATAGACGTTCCCGTCGATCCCGGCACATTTGTGGTCAATATCGGTGATATGCTCGAGGCCTGGACAAACGGGCACTTACGGTCAACACCGCACCGCGTTTTGAACCTCAGCGCGGAGCGCTACTCGTTGCCCTACTTTGTTGCTGCAAACTTCGACACCGTGATTAGCCCTTTTCCCGAAGTGCTCCGCCCGGGCGAAGAGCCGCGCTACAAGCCCTTTAGGGCAGGGGCCCATCTTGAGCGTATGCTGATCCGCGATTTTCCCTACTTGGCGCAAAAAGACCCAAGCGGCGCCGCGCTGCCAGAACCTGTTCACAATCCTTTCGAGGATCGCCTCAACCGAGGTGCGAGCTAGTCAATGCCAAGCTGGGAAGTGATGGCCGCGGTGGCTTTGGCTGGGCTTGCTCTAAGCGTGACGCCCGGCCCGTCGATGCTCTATGTTCTCTCACGCTCCGTTGGGCAAAGCCGCGGTGCGGGTATCGCCTCCGCTGTGGGCCTCTGCCTCGGCGGGGTTGTTTTGGCGATTGCGACCGCCTTTGGGCTCGCACAAGTCTTTCAGAGATCAGATTGGCTCGTGACAGGGCTACGATATGCCGGCTCGATCTATTTGATCTGGCTGGGCCTCGACATGATACGCGGGGCTAAGGCCACGGCCGAGATGACATACAAAGCTGAAAAGGTGCAGCAAAGCTCGGTCATGTCGATCATGTGGCAGGGGGTGCTCGTGGAGCTCCTCAACCCAAAGACGATCCTGTTCTTCGCGCTCTTTCTGCCGCCCTTCATCAGCGTGAGCGACATAAATGCCAGCGGGGGGCAGATACAGCTTCAGCTTCTGATCTTAGGCATTCTGGTGCCGCTGACCGCGATCCCCATGGACCTCATCGTCGCCTATACGGGCGGCAGCATGGCGGGATTTCTCAATCGTCGGCGGAACATGCGCAGGTGGATGGCGTGGGGCGGAGGGGCCATCCTGATCCTAATTGCGGTGAACCTTCATCTCTCGTTCATCTAGCGATCGAACTTGCTGTCATAGGGACTCAAAACGGCAATCCTGCATAGTTCTCGGCAACGCTGATCTGCGCCGCGCGCGATGACATGAGATAGTCAAACTCGGTCTGCTGCATTCGGCGTCCAAAGTCGCCGCCCTCGGGGAATTCGTGGAGCAGGTTCGTCATCCACCAACTAAACCGCTGTGCTTTCCAGACCCGGGCCAGGGCCTTCTCGGAATATCCATCAAGCCCGCTATCATCCCCCTCCCGATAATGCTTGAGAAGCGCCTCAAAGAGGTAGTGGATATCCGACGCTGCCGAATTGAGGCCCTTGGCACCGGTCGGCGGAACGATATGCGCCGCGTCGCCCGCGAGGAAGAGGTTTCCATAGCGCATGGGCTCTGCAACGAATGACCTCAGCGGCGCGATGGATTTCTCAATCGAAGGCCCGGTTTCGAGACGCGCCGCCACCTCCTCTGGGAGCCGGCTCTTGAGCTCAGCCCAAAACCGATCATCGGGCCAGTCCTCCACCCGGTCATCGAGCGGCACCTGCACATAGTAGCGGCTGAGCGTTCGGGAGCGCAGCGAACACAGCGCAAAGCCGCGCTCGCTCCGGGCATAGATCAGCTCGTCGCAGACGGGTTTCGTCCGCGAGAGGATACCCAGCCAACCGAAAGGATAGACGCGCTCAAAGACCTTGAGTTTATCCTCCGGGATCGAGCGCCTCGAAACCCCGTGGAACCCATCGCAGCCGATGATGAAGTCGCAGTCGAGCCGGTGTTTCTCGCCGTCCAGATGGTAGGTGAGGTAGGGCGCGTCGGCGGTAAGATCGTGAGGCGTCACGTCCTGAGCTTCATGGATGACAAGGCCTCCCATGGCGTCCCGCGCCTCGTAGAGATCGCGCGTCACTTCGGTCTGACCATAGACAACCACGGAATCTCCGGTAAGCGAGGTGATGTCGATCTTTGTCATCGCCCCGTCGGATGCGATGTCAAAGCCTGCGTGCACCTCGCCCTCAGCTTCAAGTCGGTCGCCCACGCCGGCTTGCTTCATCAGCCCGACAAATCCTTTCTCAAGCACGCCGGCCCGAATGCGCCCAAGCACGTAGTCTCGGCTCTGCCGCTCAAGCACGACAGAAGAGATGCCCTGAAGATGCAGGAGTTGCGACAGCAGAAGGCCTGACGGCCCGCCCCCGATGATACCGACCTGGGTCTTCATGCTGCCTCCGCGTGGCTATTTGGCTTGCGCTTCGCCCTGATGAGAGCGTCAGTCTTGCTTGATAGATTTGTCGAAGAATGGCGCTGGCGCAACAGTCACTCGGATTTCCGCCATCTTGTGCTCTTCTACCCCCGGCCGACCGGCGGTCGGGTCGCCCCAGCGCAGGGTGAGCTCTGTCCCTGGAACTGCGTGCCCGTGTTTGAGGAGCGCGAGCGACAGGAACGCGCGGGCGTTCGAGGAGTAAGCCGCGAACATCGAGATGCCTGCATGAGCGCTCCCGCTGACGACCTCGTCATAGGGGAAGGTGCAGTAGTGAGAGAGGGGCTGGCTGATATACTTTGCCGGGACACCGTCGCCCATGAGCGCCTGGTGCTGAACGCGGCTGACGTCCTCTGCGTTCCAGACCAGCGTCATCTTGGTGCGCTCGGTGTTGGCGATACGCTCCTTGAGAGCCTCGCGACCAATGAAGTCCTCGTCGAAATCAATGAGCCGCGCGCTGCCGAATTCGCCGGGGACGGTGTAGTAGTCTTCGATAGCCTCCGACCGGAAACTCCCGCCGAGCGAGCCCATTCCCTCCACGCCTGGCAGCATCAGCCAATCCTGATAGGGCTTCATGGCCTCACCGGAATAGATTGCTGGCAGCGGCAGCGGCACCCAGCCGGACTCAGCGGCCGTCGTCGCATAGGCCAACCCGCCAACCTTGCGCATCCCATGCGGAGCCCCGGCCTTTTCCAAAGCGTCTTTCACCGCCATCGCGTCTTCCCAGGGCCCAAAGATCTCAAACCCAGGCGACCCCGCCATGCCGTGCCTGAGTGCACGCACTGCTTTGCCCGCGATGGTGAACGCCCCGATGCCAAAGAAACCGATCTCCGGCAGCTCCCCGTCGGCGGCGCCTTGGACCGTCGCCAAAGCCTCAGGGCCCTGGATCTGATAGATGAAAATCTCCGGATCGCCCTGTCGCATGGCCATGCTTTCATGGCGCTCGATTTCGACGTCAAAGCCCCCGCTTTGGGCCACGAACTGGGTCCAGTTCACCACGATGGTCGGCCCCGCGATGCGGAAATAGTCCTCTTCCAGCTGCAGGCAGATGCCGTCGCCGATCTGATAGCCGTCTGGGCTGCAAGCGATGATCTGCTTCGCGCGGTTCACCGGGAAATTGCCGGTGCGGTTGGCGCTGACCCGGCGGATAAGCTCGATGGCCTGCGGGCCGCGGATGTAGAGGTCAGCCTGGTGAAAAGAGAGCTCAAGCAGCGCCACACCGTGACGCCAGGCGCGCTGCTCATCGCGCCAGTTCGAGAATTCAGGGGGCAGGCGCGGAAACGCAAACGCGCCCACCTGGCGCGGGCTGCGGAGGAGTCCGAGCGGCCCCCCAGAGCGTTCGATGGCTTGGGCGAGGCTCATGCGTTGCGGTTTCATAATGTGCTCCCTGGATTTTAGTTTTTGAAGATGGCCACCGCCCGGCACCATCCAGCCGACCCTTGGTCGACCTTCACGGGAAAGCAGGACACATCAAACCCGGTGGCGGGCAGGATTTCGAGGTTGGCGAGTTTTTCGATCTGGCAATAGGCGCGCTCAGCCCCGGCCTTGTGCCCTTCCCAAAAAAGGGAATAGTCGCCGGTTTCCTTGACCCGTGCGACCTGGGCACCGAGCGGCGGGTCCCAGCTCCACCCATCAGTTCCAACGACCCGCACGCCTTTACCGGTGAGATATAGCGTCGCCTCACGCCCCATTCCGCAGCCACGCGTGATGTAGTCATCCTCGCCGTAGCGCATGCCTGCCGCTGTATTGACGAGCACGATGTCGCCCGGGGCAAGGTCGTGGCCGATGCGCTCAAGCTCCGCCTCGATCTCTGCGGCGGTGACTGTGTGGCCATCCGGTAGGGTGCGAAAGTCGAGCTTTACACCCGGCCCGTAAAACCAGTCGAGCGGAACTTCGTCGATCGTGATCGCGCGGGCGCCGCCATCCATGGTGGGGTGGTAATGCCAGGGCGCATCCACATGCGTTCCCGCATGGGTCGTGGTGCGCAACGTCTCCGATGCTGGCCCCGCGCCGCCCATTTGCTTGTCAGCGGGGATGCCAAACATGGCCTCGAATTCCACGGCGCCTTGCGCATGATTTTGGTACTCGATCTGCGGGCGCAGCTTTGGCGGATCAGAGGCGATCCCAGCCTTAAGCGCCACAGAAAGATCGACAAATTGCGGCATAAGCCGTTCCTCCCCCCGTCACCGTAAATCGCGCGCATCAATCCGAGAAATTGAAAGCTCAGGTGGGAGGCATTCATTCAGTCAATGCTTAGGC
>JBCCYG010000044.1:0-12757 GCA_039190145.1 Pseudomonadota bacterium
AAAAGCTCATAGAGGTCTCTCCCTTCGCCGATGGCAAAGTGTTCTACACAAATTCCGGGTCCGAGGCGAATGACACGATTGTCAAGATGCTCTGGTTCCTCGCCGGTGCCGAAGGCCACCCAAACCGCCGAAAGATCATAACCCGCAAAAACGCCTATCACGGCGTGACCGCCGTCTCAGCCTCGATGACAGCCAAACCCTACAACGCCCTTTTCGGCCTCCCTCTGCCCGAATTCATCCACCTCACCTGCCCGCATTACTGGCGCGAAGGCCAAGATGGCGAAAGCGAAGCGCAGTTCACCCAACGCCTGGCCCAGGAGCTTGAAGACGTCATCGCGCAAGAAGGCGCGGACACTATCGCCGGCTTCTTTGCAGAGCCCGTGATGGGCGCTGGCGGCGTCATTCCCCCGTCCGAGGGCTATTTCCAGGCGATCCAGCCCATCCTCAAAAAGCACGACATCCCGCTCATCTCTGACGAGGTCATCTGCGGCTTCGGACGCACTGGCGAGGCCTGGGGGTGCCAAACCTACGGCTTCATGCCCGACGCCATCATCTCCTCGAAATGCCTCACCGCGGGCTTCTTTCCCATGGGGGCGGTGATCCTCGGGCCAGAGCTGACCGACCGCCTGCAAAGGGCATCCGAAGCGGTAGAGGAATTCCCCCACGGCTTCACCGCGTCCGGTCATCCCGTCGGCTCCGCCATCGCGCTCAAGGCCATCGACGTGATCCTAAACGAGGGCCTCATGGATCAGGCACGCGCGCTTACTCCGCGCTTTGAGGCGGGAATGGCTGAAATCATGTCGCGTCACGCAAATATCGGCGAGGTTCGGGGCAAAGGCGTCATGGGTGCCCTAGAGGCCGTCCGCGACCGAGACACCAAAACACCGTTTGAAGATCACCTCAGCGTAAGCGAGCGGATCGCCAATGCCTGCACAGATCAGGGGCTCATTTGCCGACCGCTCGGCCAGGCAATCGTCCTTTGCCCGCCCTTCATCATGACGGATGCGCATATGGATGAGATGTTTGAGAAACTAGATGCCGCGCTCACCGGTGTCTTCGCTGAATTAGCCTGAGCCCACTTCTAGCGCGGCACAAATGATCCGCGCTAAAGCTTAGCTAGCTTCTTTTGCAGCTCCGCGAGCTGTTTCTTGATGGCGTCGAGGTCTTCTTCGCCCTCGCCGTCCTCTTCCATAGACGGACCAGACCAGTTCGACATGCCGCCCGTCATCGCCTTCAGGAATGCTTCCTGCTGCGCTTTCATGGCTTCAAATCCAGGCATGGTCGACATCGGGTTCATCGCCCCCATTTGGTCCATCATCTTGGACTGCCCATCGCGCAGCATCTCAAAGCTGGCCGCGAGGAACTGCGGGACAACAGATGACGCCTGTGTCGTATAACTGCGCACCAGATCTGTGAGCACGGTCACCGGCAAAACGTTCTCGCCCTTGGATTCATGATCCGCGATGATCTGCAAAAGATACTGCCGGGTCAGATCATCCCCACTCTTCAAATCGACGATCTGCACCTCGCGTCCCTCGCGAATGAACGTCGCGATGTCTTCAAGGGTCACGTAATCGCTCGTCTCCGTGTTGTAGAGACGGCGGCTGGCATATCGCTTTATGAGCAAGGGCGCATCGGTCTTCGTCATAGTACGCATTCCTCCCCGATCTGCGCGTGCCAGTCTTTTGGCAGTGCGGCAGGGTACCGTGCCAGCGCAGAAACTCCAAACAAAAAAGGGCGGGCCATGGTGTCCATGAAGCCCGCCCTAGTGTCACACCGCAAATGGGAGGAGGTGCGGCGTGTCCAGGAAGTCTTTACTTAGCCGTGGCTTTTTTCGCGGCGGTCGTAACTTCGTCCGTGGCTTTCTTGACGGCGGCGGTTGCCTCTTCCGTCATGTCTTTGCCAGCGGCAAGCATCAGCTCGACAGTGTCCATCTGGACCTTCTTAGCGACCTCAGCAAAGGCAGCCATGTGCTCGGCAGCCGTCTCAGCGGAGAAGGAAGCGAAGTCGGTCATTGCCTTGGTGTAGTCAGCAGGATCGGGCTTTGCTTTGGTCACGTCAGACACTTTGCCGATCGTTGCTTTTGTCCACTTTGCGGAAATCTCGGTGGATTTCTCAGCAGCCTCGAGCGCCACGGCAGACATCTTCTCGGAAAGCGAGGAGGACGTCTTGAACGCTTCCTCGAAAGCTTTCGTATCAACCGGGAATGCACCCATCATATCTTTGAACATCGCGGTGAAGTCTTGGGATTTTGCCATCTGTTAATTCCTTGGCTTGCGGTCCGGGACCATCCCGGTTTTTCGTCTGACCCCTACGTAGATGCTGCAGCGCAGCATTGCAAGTTTTTTCTGCACTGCAGCAAAGAAACTTCCGCTTGGAAAAAATACCGTGAAAAATCAGGAATCTGCATCTGCGACGACGTAAGTTCCCGGCGCTTTCGGCAAAGAACCGCCTTTAGTTCCTCCGGGTTCGCGCGCTTTCACTGTGCCGTTTGAGCGCGACTTGAGCCACGCGCCCCACCGTGGCCACCAGGAACCCTCGTGATATGTCGCGGTCTCCAACCAGGGATCTGCTGCACGTGCGAGATCAGGGTTCGTATAGTGGCCATACTTCTTCTTCGATGGCGGGTTCACGATCCCCGCAATGTGACCAGACTCGCTGAGAATGAATGTCTTGTCCCGGCTGCTCATCTTTTGGATGCCGTAGTAAGAGCTTTTCCAGGCGGCGATATGGTCGGTCTCGCAGGCAATGGCGCAGAGCGGGACATCCACCTCCTGGAGGTACAGCGTATCCTCGCCAAGCTTGAAGCCGCCATTGGCAAAGAGGTCTTCCTGACAAAGCCCGCGTAGATACTCCACAGCCATCTTCCCGGGTAGGTTCGTTGAATCCCCGTTCCAGTAAAGCAGGTCAAAAGCGGGCGGCGCTTCCCCCATCATGTAGCTCTTGATCGCCGGCCCATAGATCAGGTCATTCGAGCGGAGATAAGAGAACGTCCGCGCCATATAGATCGCCTCGAGAAGGCCCGTCCGCTCGCATTCCTCCTCGATCCCGCTGATGAAGTCATTGTTCAGAAAGACCCCAACTTCGCCCTGATCTGAGAAGTCGGTGAGCGTCGTGAAAAAGGTGGCGCTGTTAATGTCGTCGGTTTTTCCACGCTTCGCGCGACGCGCCAGCGTTAGGGAAAGGGTCGTCCCTGCGATGCAGTAGCCGACAACGTTGATCTTCTTAACCTTGGCCGCCTTTTTGACCTGAGCGATGGCCGTCTCATAGCCATCCTCGACATAGTCCAGCATGCCGACATCGCGGTAGCTTGGGTCCGGATTTACCCAGGACACCATAAAGACAGTGTGCCCCTGATCCACCAGCCATTTGATGAGCGAGTTCTTCGCTTTGAGATCAAGGATGTAAAACTTGTTGATCCAGGGCGGAAAGATCACGATGGGCGTCTTTTCCACCTCATCCGTCGTCGCATCATATTGAATCAGCTCAAACATCCGGTTTTGGAAAACAACACGACCGGGCGTTGTGGCGAGGTTTTCACCGACAACGAACGCGTCCTTATCTGCGAGCGTCACCATCAGATCGCCATGGTTCGCCTCGATATCAGCAACCAGGTTTTCGAGGCCTTTGACGAGGCTCTCCCCCTCGGTTTCCACCGCACGTTCGAGCGCTTCAGGATTCGTGCCGAGGAAATTAGACGGGCTGAACATGTCGACAATCTGCCGACTAAAATACTCCACCCGCTTCTTCTCGCGCGGCTCTAGATGCTCGATATCCTGGATGGCCTGACCCACGGCTTCGGCATTGAGCATGTATTGCTGCTTGAGGAAGTTGAAATACGGATGCGTATCCCAAAGGGGATTTTGGAATCGCCGATCAAAGGGCGTATCGTCTTGCGGCGCCTGCAACTTGCCCTGCGCCAACGCCGACTGCGCTTCGACGTAGTGTTTAACCGATTTCGTCCAGTACCCGACCTGATGCTCCATGATCTTTGTCGGGTTTGCCATCATCTCTGCGACATAGGCTGTGGCGGCGCGCATAAAGAGCTCTTGATTGGGTCCCTGAAGCGCCGGCGGCGTCGGTTCTTTCTTCTCAGAAATCGCCGAAACAAGCCGTTTGGTGAGCTCATCAACTTTCTCGAGATTGGCCGTGAGCTTCTCAGAAGGTGTAAAGTCGTTGTTCTTCATTATTGCTTTCTCAACGTTACAGGCCTACACTTTGCACGTGCAGCATACGACCGCGGGCCTGGAGCCAAACAACGCGGCGCTTGGTCTGACCCTGTAAGAACACCTCCGCCTCGTGCGACGTTCCGCGAGCAGTCAGGTCCAACTACCGCCCGAAAGCTGAAGGGCACCTGGGGAGCGATTTGAAGGGCATAAGGGGGTCCTGACCATGCGCTATATGATCACGTATGATCTCATGGAATCCATGAGAAACACAAACGAGTGGCTTGGTGCTTCCGCAAAAGCGCTTGGCTCCTATCCTGCTCTAGCGATGATCCCAAACCCAATGGTCCAGTGGATGGCCGCCTGGGGCGAAGTGACCGAGCGCACTTTCTCGCGCATGGTCGTTAAGCCGGATTGGGGCCTCGAAAGCATTTCCATGGAGGATGGCCGCGACCACCTGATCTCTATCGAGACCATTGTCGCAAAGCCCTTTGGTGACCTTATCCATTTCGCTGTCCAAGGCCGTAAGCCGTTGAAACGCCGCGTATTACTCGTGGCACCGATGTCTGGCCATTACGCAACGCTCCTGCGCAAAACAGTCTCAAGCCTCCTGCCCGATTGCGAGGTCTATGTCACAGATTGGCACAATGCCCGCGATATCCCCGTCAGCGAGGGCAAGTTCGACGTAGAAGATTACACGCTTTACCTCGCCGAGTTCATGCAGGCGCTCGGCCATGACACCCACGTCATCGCCATCTGCCAACCTGCCCCGCTCGCGCTCGCGGCAACCGCCTACCTGGCCGAAGAAGATCCAAAGGCGCAGCCCGCCTCGCTCACGCTCATCGGCGGCCCTATCGACCCGGACGCTGCCGCGACTGAGGTCACCGACTTTGGCCGCCGCGTCACCATGGGCCAGCTTGAAGAGACGATGATCCAGCGCGTGGGCTTCAAGTACAAAGGGGTGGGTCGCATGGTCTATCCTGGCCTGCTTCAGCTGGCCTCGTTCATGTCGATGAACGCCGATACCCACTCCAAGAGCTTTTATGACCAAATCATGCGATCGGCGAACGGCACGGCTTCAGACCACGACCGCCACAACACATTTTACGATGAATACCTCGCCGTCATGGACATGACCGCGGAATTCTACCTCTCGACAGTGGAACGAGTGTTCAAGCGGCGCGACATCGCCCGCAATGAATTTACCGTTGCTGGCAAGCCGGTCGACATCTCAAAGATCAAAGACGTGGCCGTGAAAATCGTCGAAGGCGAAAATGACGATATCTCTGCCCCAGGCCAGTGCCTTGCTGCGCTGGACCTCCTAACGGGGCTGCCTGACAGCAAAAAGGCCGCCCACCTCGAGCCTGGCGCAGGCCATTACGGCATCTTCGCGGGCAAGAGCTGGCGCAACAACATCCGGCCGCTCGTGCTCGAGTTCATCGATCAAAACGCGCGCAGGAAGCCGGTGAAGGCAGCCAACAAGAACGCCGCCGCCTAATGGCACCGAAGTCTTCAAAAGACTTCGGTCCGATTTCTTTCAAAGAAATCGGGCGCTTTCGGCGACCGATTCACTGAAGAACGTAGGGTTGCTTAAGCCAGTCGCGCATCAAGTCGGTCGTCACCTTCGGTTGCTCCAGCGTCGGCAAATGCCCTGCCCCGCCGATCACCTTAAAGAGCGAATACGGGATCATCTCCGCCATAAATTGATGCCGCTCCGGCGTGCACAGCGTGTCATGCTCCCCGCAAAGGATCAGCGCCGGGCACTTGATCTTGCGCAGGGTGGATTGCTGGTCCCTCCTGCGCTGCAACGCCCGCGACTGCCGGATAAACACATCAGGCCCCAAAGCCTCCGCCATATCCATGCACAGGTTCAGGATCTCCTGCCGGTAGGGCCCCCGCGCCAGGTATTGCGGCTTCATTTCGTCACGCATCACCTCGCGCAGCTGCCCGGCCTTCACCTTCACGATCTGAGGCTCCCGCGCCGCTGCTCGCTCCGGCGTCTCCGACACCGGGTTAGTATCCATAAGCGCCAGCCGCGTGACGCGATCTGGCGCACGGCGATAGACCTCCATCGCCACGATCCCGCCCATGGAGAGGCCCGCGAGGGCAAACTTCGCCGGTGCCCCGGTCAAAACGTTGGACGCAATTTCTTCAATCCGGTCTCCCACGCAGGTCGGCGCCACCATGATCGGCCGCTCCCGGCTCAAAGCATCAAGCTGCGGCGCGAAAAGCCGCGCATCGCACATCATCCCGGGGAGGAAGACGATCGGCTCCATCAGAGCCGCGCGGCAGCAAGCTTTGCGCCTTCAGAAAGCGCGCTCAGCTTGGCATACGCGATATCCGGGTCCACGGCGCCGAAGCCCGCAAACGTCCCAAATCCGCAATCGGAGCCCGCCACCACGCGCTCTGCCCCGACAATGCCCACAAACTTCCCGATCCGTTCGGCGACGAGCTCCGGATGCTCCACAAAGTTTGTGGTCGAATCCACCACGCCGGGCACCAACACCTTGTCCTCCGGGATCTCCCCCGCCCGGTCGCGAAAGACCGTCCATTCATGGGCATGGCGCGGGTTCGACGTCTCAAACAACAACTGCGCCGCATTCACTGACATGAAAGTCGCAAAGACCTTGGCCATGTCGATGTCACAGACATGGGGGCCCTCGTAATTGCCCCAACAGATATGCACCCGCACTCGGCTGGGATCGATGCCCTCAAGCGCGTGGTTGAGCGCCTCCACGTGCATCGCCGCGATTTTGAGGAATTCCTCGTCGCTCAGATCATTGAAAAGCATGTGCCGCGAGAGCGCGAGGTCCGGGCAATCGAGCTGCAAGTAAAGCCCGCTATCGACAATCGTGCGGTATTCCTCGCGCATGGCTTCTGCCAAGGCAGCCAGATACTCTTCTCGCGACTCATAGAAATCGTTTTGCAAAAAAAGCGAGATCACGCCCGGCGAAGCCGCATTCATGAATCCTTCCGAGGCACCATGGGCGGCCATTCCAGCCTTCAGGTTCGCGATATCGATCTCAAGCTCCCCCTGCCCCTTTGAGGTCACTTCACCCACGCACATGGGCCGCGCATATTGCGGGGTGCCGCCGTCGTCGGCGAGCCGCTTGAGGAACCCGGGAAATAGCTTGAGGTCAGCCGGCGCATTTCGGGGACTGTCACCGTCAAAGCCCGTGTAGCGATCCTTCACGTAGGTCGCGTAACTGATTTTGGACGTCTCGCCATCGCTCACGACGCCGATCCCAGCCTCGACCTGCCGCCGTACAGTCTCCCCGCAGGCCGCCGTCATGGTCGCATCAAATTCCGCCTGATCAAACTCCTCTCGGTTCTCTCGCGCAAAGATGAAATCCACCACCTTCTGCGTCCGCGGCAAGCTGCCGACATGGGTCGTCTTGATCATGGTCTGCTCCCTTTTTGCGCCACCATACCGGCACGTCCCGCCCCCTCAAGCGCAAAAGAAGAAGCGCCGCCCCAGGCTGCAAAGGGACGGCGCTCTTGCCTCGCATTTAGTGCTTTAGATCCGCTAATTCACACGGTTCCAGAACACCCCCAAGTGACGCGAGACGATCTCATCGTAGCGGTCGCTCTCTTTGAGCTTCGCGAGCCCAGCATTGATGCGGTAAAGGTGCGTCGTCCCCCGCCAATGCTGTTTTGAAATAACCGCGTGCAGTCCCTGAACACCGAGCGGGTGAGGCAGCGGCGCAATCTCATTTCGCAGGCCCATCTCAGTCAACGTTGTCCAACCGGTGAACTCGTTGAGCGCCACGGCATCCACCTCACCGTTTGACAACAGGTTAAAACAGTCTTGCGGCGTCGCAGGCTGTTCAAGCTTCACCAGCTCGTTTGTCAGCCAGAGCCTCTCCGCGCCGTCCAGGTCAAAGGTGACATGGCCCGCAGGACGGCAGATCGTCTTGGCATGGATGTCGCTCTCCTGCTCGAAGGTCATATCCGAGCTCTCCGACACGAACAGGAGCTGTAACAGCTCCACAATCGGCTCCGAGTAGTGGAACGAGCAGCCCTTGTGCTCAGGCATCTGCTCGCAATCGGGCTTGGGCCAAGGAAAGCCCATGTCATAGGTCTTGGCGTCGAGCGATGGCAGGTGTTCGGTCCAGTTATTCTCCCAATCGATGGAGTAACTGACCGGGTCCGGCGTCTCCTCGAGGGCGGCGCTCACAAGCTCTGTAATTAGCCCCTGCCCCGGCCACGACCGATCCGTAAATGGCGCGTAGTTTGAGCCGGTTACAAGCCTTAGCTCAACTTGCTCAGCCTGACGCGTCGCCACATTCGCCACAGGGCCAGAGCCATCCGTCAGACACGGGACCGCAAGCACAGTCCCCGCCGGTATCTCAAGAGGGTTCGAGAGTTTCCCAGGGTTTGAGTAGTAGATCAGCGACCACTGCTCGAGCCGCCCGTAATAGCCTTCGGCAATGGTGAATACCGTCTCGCCTTCTTGAACCGTGTGAGAAGTCGCAACGCAGTCCGCCATGGCAGGGGCAGCGCCCAGGGCGATGAGCGCTGCGGCAAAACTACGGAGGGGCTTAGGCATCTCCACCACCCCTAGAACGACGCCCATATACGGGTCATGTGCTCATCAATGACCCTCTGGTATTCGCCGTTCTCTTTGATCTCTTTTAGTCCGCCATTTACGAGCGCCATCAGCTCGGCCGCCTGCGGGTGCGATTTGTGAGCAATGATATGAAGACCGTCGATCGCGATGGGCAAGCCACCTGCCACATCAACTACACCTTCTAAACCGAGCGACTGGATTTTCTCGCGACCGGTAAACTCGTTGAGAACCAGACCGTCATATCGACCGCTGACCACGCCCTCAAAACAATCATCGATTGCGCTCGGCATATCGACGGTGATCACCCCATCACGGAGCCAGTCGCGCCCCTTGTGATCAAAGATGAACGTAGAAAAACCAGCGGGCCGACATAGCACGCGCCCCTCCATGTCCGCATCCGTGCGGTAGGCAAAACCACTGTCAGCGCGGACAAACATCACCGACAAAACTTCAAAAACGGGATCCGAGAACACGAGGTTTTGGCACCGATAAGTGGCTGGCTCGGCTTCGCAATCCGGTTTGAACCAGGGAAAACCCAGGTCGAGAAGGGCGTTGGAAAGCAGCGGTTCCTGATGCGCTTCCCAATCGTTCACCCAATGGATCGCAAATCCCACATCGGGCGCTGCGGCTTCCATAGTGGCCTGAACAATCTCAGTATACATCCCGCCGCCCGGCAGGGATCGGTCCGTAAATGGCTTGTAGTCGTCTGCGGTCAAAAGGTTGATCTTGTTCCGCACCGAAGCATCGCCGAGCGGCACCTGCAAAGGCGCGGAAACAGCGATGATGTTGCTTAGATCAATGCCACCCTCGAGCCCGAGCGGGAGCCCATTAATGCACGTCAAAAGAAGCTTAGTGCCAACATCGATAAGCTCCGGGTCGCTTCCAATAGTCGACACGTTTGTCTGGTAGATCGTCGACCAGCGACCCGCGTCTTTGTAGAGATCGTCTGCAATGAGCGAGAGGGAGTCGCCCTGCTCGACAGTGTATATCCCACCACAGCTTTGAGCCTCGGCCGCAGTGCCATAGGTTGCACCAGAAATGGTCAGTAGAGATGCAGCCACGACAGCCGCAGATCGATGAAGCATTCCCACCCCCAGGTGTGCAGCTTACTATATGTGGTGGCAGGCCCACCAAAGCTGAATAGATGTGGCAGCATTACGCCGATCTGGTGGTGGGGGTCAACGCTACGGGCTAATGTTGCGAAGTGGTTCGCTAACCCAACCCACGCAAAGATCCGCTAGGGCGTTGGATTCAGCTAAAAACCTCGAAGATCAGGTCCAGCCGAAAATGTTCACGCCCTTTAAGCGCATCGCGATCGAGGATCAAAATCCCTGTCCTTCAGAGAGAATCGGTCCGCGCCTTTAAGCGAGAATTTGCGCCCAGATCGCCACTTCGTCGTAGCACACCCACTCGCGCCTCAGCCCCCAAGGGCCAAATTCCGCATGTGAAATGCCCATCACATGCACGCGCTTCCCCGATGGGCGCCCAAACGCGCCCCACCCGTCATGCGCGCCATCGAGGCTCCAGCGCACTGCTGCACGCGGCGGCATCAACGGGTCTTCGCGACCGATCACGTGATGCACCTGAAAACGCGCCCCCGGCATCGCCGAGCGCAACCCGAGCCAATGGGCATCCGCCGCCTCCCAGCCCGCGCCGCTCACGCCGCCTGGATACTCGACCTTGCACGCCCGGTCCCACTCCTCACTGATCACCGAGAGCTCAGCCGCCATGATCCGTGTCAGGAAATCCGCGTACTTCGCCCCCCATGGGTTGTCATTGCCCCGCCCGGTATAGGGCCCGACGATGTCATCCTCTGGTAGGAACGCGCCGCAAGGCCGCCCGGCCTCCAGCTCGCCACGCACATATTCCTCGGGCGTCATCCCAAGCTGGCGGACGATAAATCCGTTATCCCGCACCAGCCACTCATCGCTGATCTGGTTGTCCTTGGCATAGCAATCCGCAATGCCCCGAAAAGTGAGCTCAATGCCTGTATCCGGCCCCCACCGACCGCCCCGATGCGTGGCCGTAGAAAAAAGCCGATGCGACGACAGCATCCCCTCCTCCGGCGACCCTGACCAGATCACATCCTCCGCAAAAAGCTGCCTGTCCGGAAATTCGGCCAGCGTCTCAAGCGTGTTCTGCGTCATTCCCTTTTCGCCAGTGGAAATCCCCGCCGGGACGCGCACCACGACATCCGGGTGATAGTAATCGAGCATCGACTTGCCGAGCCCGCGATCCTCCCAAATCTCTTTGGTGATCCCGATGATGTAATCCGGAAAGTCACTGTATTTATTGGAAAACCCGCGCATCACATCTCCTCCCGGGACGAACCACGCTTGATAAGCCGCCCCTCGATTTCCACCCGCTCCGGGGCCGCGTCCCCCTCAATGAGCGCCATCATCCGCGCCACGGCGGCCTCGACCATTTGCCCGCTGGGCTGCCGCCATGTGGTCAGGTCATAACTCGGCCAGGCCGCCATGGGCACATCGTCAAACCCAACGACCGATACATCGCGCCCGAGCGCCATACCCCGCTCATGGCGCAGCGCATCAATGACCCCAAAGGCCATGTGATCATTGCCCACAAAAATCGCGTCCACCCCGTGCTCATCGACCAGCGTCAGCGCTGCCTCTGCCGCTTGCGCGCGGTCATAATCGCCCGCAATCGTCACCGCCTTCGCGCCATGCCGCGCAAGGCCGTCCGCAAAGCCCGCCGCCCGGTCCCGCCCGGTCATGGAGCCCTCCCAGCCTGCGACATGGCCAAAGCGCCGATGCCCGCCCGCAATCAGATGATCCGCCACCGCCGCTGCCGCGCTCCGGTTGGCACAGGTCACCTGGGTCATCCCACCTTCTTCCTGCCCCCGGTTAAAGAGCACGATGGGGATCCCCGCCGCCCGGCACCGGTCGATCAGGGTGTCCGACAGCGCCACAGACGCCGCGATGATCCCATCCACCTGATAATCAAGCAGCTCCTCCACCACCCGGTCCACATCCGACGTCCACGACGCCATAAAGATCAACGTGTGATACCCCTCCGCCTGGAGCGCCTTGGACATCCGCTCCAACACATCGGGGTAAAACGGGTTTTCAAGGTAGGCCACAACAAGCCCGATGATCCGCGACCGCCCGGTAATGAGTGACCGCGCCAGCACGTTGGGCCGGTATCCCAGCTCCGCCGCCGCTTTCCTGACCTTTTCCGCGGTCGACCGCGAGGCCGACGCCCCGGAAAACACCCGGCTCACCGCCGACTGGCTCACGCCCGCGCGTTCCGCCACATCTGAGGAGGTCACCTTCTTCATCCTGCGGTCCACCCGCCATCGACAAGGATAGACGTGCCCGTCACGAGCGCAGAGGCATCCGAAGCGAGGTAAACAACCGCCCCCATGATGTCCTCCACCTCACCCACGCGGCCAAGCTTGATCTTTTCCTCGATCCATTTCACCCGTTCAGGGTTCGAAAATGTCTGCTCCGTCAGCGGCGTGCGGATAAAAGTCGGGCAGATCGTGTTCACGCGGATGCCCTTTGGCCCAAGGTCGATGGCCATCGCCTTCGTCATCCCTTCCACGGCGTGCTTCGTGGCGGCATAGACGCTGCGGTCCACCCCGCCCACATGGCCCATCTGGCTTGATATCTGGATGATCGACCCCCCGCGCGGCATCTCCCGCGCCACGGCCTGCGCCAGAAAGAACGCCGCCTTGAAATTCAAAGCCGAAACCGCGTCAAAATCTTCCTCATTCACATCAAGCGTCGAGGCATGGCGCGCGAGCCCGGCCGAGTTGCACAGGATGTCAAAGGGCTCAGCGCATAGAGCCGCCACAGCCGCGCGGTCTGTGACATCAAGCGCCACACCCGTCGCCGCATACCCTGCCGCCCGCATCGCGTCGGCCGCGTCCGCCACCTGATCCGCGGATCGCGCCGCAATCACGACATCCGCCCCCGCCTCCCCCAGCGCCGCCGCGCAGGCAAGCCCGATCCCCCGCGACCCGCCAGGCACAAAGGCCCGCTTTCCATCCAGGCGAAAT
>JBCCYG010000045.1:0-12649 GCA_039190145.1 Pseudomonadota bacterium
CGTACATGTCACAAGCAAAATGGAGCATTTCCATAATTAAGGCAAAGCGGAGACAGGTGCCGCGGTATTTGGATAACTGACTGAATTTTTTATCGTCCGCTTCACTGTTCATTCTGGCGGCCAGGGAATTATAAAATTTGATGTACAGGTTTTTGGCTTCCCTGGAGAGGGGGAAATCAATCCTTTCGACATCGTTGAAGTGAGGGATGTGATCGGGGATTTTAGAAGGCAGGTGATAAAGGAAATCAATGATTTCGTTGTATTTTTCATAGACCGAAAAATCCGGGCCGATCTCATTCCAATTCTGGACCTCTTCCACCTCCGGAATGGTAATTAAAAAGCGGGCAAAAAAACCATTGCTACCCTTGTCGCCATCGGCTAATTTCTTGACCACTTCCGGTTGAATGTTTCCGCAGATATTTACTGCAGAATTATAAATGAATTTATCCGGCTGGCCCTTCCGGTAGATCATATTTAATTTGGGGTTGTCATAATTCTTCAGCCAGAAAGCCACTTCCGGGCCTTTGCTGTTGGAGTACTGGCCCATCGCTTCCACCCAGCCGGAAATTTCATCGTCTACCAGGGAAAAGCCGAACTGGCATTTTACGAGGATTTCCCAAAGGGCCCGTGTTTGACCTTCTCAGCGATGAAGATGGGCTCGATGCGTTCTTCGGCCTGATCAAGGACAACCTGCCGGTGGACTTGAACGAGACGGCCTACGCCTTGGCCTGTGACGTGGCCGCCGCCGACGGGATGCTTGAGCAGTCCGAGCTGCAATTCCTCCAGGAAATCCGTTACCAGCTCGACATCGACCGCCTCCACGGCGCCGCCATCGAACGAGGCGCGCGCGCCAGGTTCAAAACGATCAAGATTGCTGACTAGAGGCTCTTACGCTGTGGCCAACGCCGCCCAGCGCGCGATGAGTGCTTGCTGCAACAGACGCGCGCGGCGCGCATAGCTCCGTGCACCTGCAGGGCGCTCGCCACTTTCCTTGCGAATGGCCGAACGCCGCGCAAGATCAGCGGAGATGATCGCAAAGGTAAGCGGCGCGCCATCGGCGGTTGTCACGTAGCCCGCCAGCGAATTGACGAAATGCAGCGTGCCTGTCTTGGCCTGAATACTATGGGCAGGATTATCGACGATCGCCCCTTCGGCGTCCTTCACCTTGATCGACTTCAGGATACCTTGGATCCCCTGCGCTTGGCTCAAGACGCTCACCATCCCTTCGCAGGTCATGCGGGAGGCGTCGCTCAGCCCCGAATGATCCCGCAGCGCCATCTCGGTCCCAAAGCGCTCTCCGACCCAGCTATTCATTTCTGCCGCTGAGCCCGCAAGGCTCTCAGGCCCCGCGCCCCGCGCCTGGCTGGCCCGAAGCCCGAGCACTTCTGCCGTCAAATTCGTGGAGTAACGCAGCATGCCACCGCAGAGCCCTCGCGCCGACGGCGAGACATGGGAGGCTAGCACCGGCGCGAGAATGGGCCCTTCCGCAACCTTGCACGAAGGCAGCGTGATCCCCATCCCCTCCGCGATATTCCGAAGGACATCACCCGCATAAAGCCCTGGGAGCCGCACGGGCAACCACCGCGACCCGCCGTTACCCAAAGCAGGTCTCGCAACGGTCCAATCCTCCTGCGTCTCCCCCACCGTATGCGTGTAAACCGGCCAGGCCTCGTCCACGGCGCGCATTTTGGCTGACGTGACGCGGGGCTGATACGTCACCGCGCGAGCATCCATGGTCAGCCGGTACTCCGCCCCCGTTCGCCGCCATTCAAAATAGACGCGGTTGTAGTTCAGGTTCATGCCCGAAATGCTCGGGTTATATCCCGCCTGCACGGGCTGCCCCGCATCGATCTCGGCAATGGCCGGGAGGTCATGGACATCGATGTAAAACGAGCCGGTGATCCCGGTGATGCCGCGCGCCTTGAGCTGCGCCACAAGTCCACCCAAGGCGTCTGTGTCAAAGACCGGGTCGCCCGTCCCCTTGAGGATCAGATCACCCTTCAGAACCCCGCCCTCGACCGGCCCCGTGCCCATCAGCACCGTGGCAAAGCGATACTCATCCCCCAGCGTCTCAAGGCTGTAAATCGCGGTCACCGTCTTCGCGACACTCGCAGGTGGTAGGCTCAGCCCCGCATTGCTCGCCTCGATCAAGGCCCCATCAGCCCCTGCCACAGCAAACGCGGTCACGCCCCCGAGCTTTGCCCGAGCTACAATCTCAGCTGCCGCTGGTGGCGGTATCGAGCCCGGCCGCGCGCGAGGCCTAAGGGATATGAGCGGCGCCGTCGCCAGCGCCGGCGAAGCGACCCCTGCTAAAAAGCCAGCGAGCGCGCCGCGCCGTGTTACAGAACGTACCATGCCGTGAGCTTAACAAAGGCCAGCAAATGGGCCAATAAAATCCCCGTGGCCGCGCCTATTGCGAGCCCCGCTCTTCGACACGCCTCTGTCGACGTTCCGACGGCGCCCCAAGCGGTCACGGTCTCCCTTTTATTACAAGGTCAGGTCAGGCTTTAGCGACCTCGCCCTGCCATCCCCCGCCGGCGCGGATGGCCGTGGATGACGCCGCGCTCATCGGCACATTGATAAAACACCAGGCCGGCGCCTCGGCCCGTGCCAAAAGGCGGGAGTACCGGCCCGGTAGCCGAGAACTCCGGTAAAGTCGTGCGGCAGGCGACACCCGCGCGCCCGTCCGCTCGCCAGGACGTGCAATAACACCGACGGGCACTGCATCCATGATCGCGCGCCAGTCCTGCCAACGATGAAACTGCGCGAGGTTATCGGCGCCCATGAGCCAGGTGAAACGCACCCCAGGATAGAGCCCTAAAAGCGCATCCAGCGTCTCAGCCGTGTAGCGCGTGCCCAAACGCTCTTCTATTCCGGTAACGAGCACTCGCGGGTGGTCCATGATCCGCCGCGCTTCAGCGATCCGCGCATCGAGGGAGGCAGGCCCACGTTGCTTCAACGGGTTTCCCGGCGTCACCAACCACCAAACCGCATCGAGACCAAAGCGCCGCATCGCTTGGTGCGTGATGTGCACATGCCCATGGTGCGCCGGGTCAAATGACCCGCCCAAAAGGCCGATGGCTTGGCCGGCACGTGCATAGGGCCGCAAAGTCATGGTCCCTCGGCTAACTGGCCAGCCTCTGTCCTGCAAGTGACGCGAAAGCTTTCCCGAGATCGTTTGGTAGGTCAGCTTGCTGATACCGGCTTCGATCAACCACTACTCAGTTGCCGCTCGATATTCTCAGCCAACCTTGCCGTCTTGTCTCCTACCTTTGAGCATCAGATCGACGCCCAAGCCGCTGAGGCAAGTAAGGCATGAAAGGAGAGTGTCGGTCCAAAAAGATGCTGTCGGCGAAAACCGCAAACTCGTCTGGCAAGCCTGAACTGGAGACGCACTCAGTCTCCGCACGGTTCGACAACATCGCCCTCTCGGATCGACCCCGCTTTCAAAACCCGCGCGCACATCCCGCCATGGCCGCGCATTGCATTGTACCCTCCAGGACCCAGAACTTCCTCCATCCGCGAGCATGGGTGGCAGGGACCGGTTAGCTCCAGTTCAGCGCTTCCAACGCGGATCGCCGTGCCCTTAATCGCGTTCAGGTTAATGCCGCTGACGAGTATGTTGCGACGCAAGTCTGAGACGTCGAAAGCGCGTCGCGTAAGAGACGCGATCACGGCGACATGCTCTGCCTGCAAAAGCGTGACAGCCCTTTTCCCGGCGCGCCCGTGATCTCCTTTGAGGCCTGCTTCATCCAACTCACAGCTTAATACAGCCGACATCGGCTCACGCCGTCCTGGGCGCAACCCGATCCACGCCACCCGCCCTGCGGACGCATGGCGGGCCATCATCGCCTTGAGCGCTCCCTCCACCGCCGGTCCTCCATTGAAAGCGTCGCCGCACGCCACTAACACCTATCTCGCAATCAAGGGAGCAGGACCATGGCAGCCTACCAATACGTCTATCATATGGACGGCGTCTCAAAGACCTATCCGGGCGGCAAGAAGACCTTTGAAAACATCCGGCTTTCCTTCCTCCCCGGGGTGAAAATCGGCGTGGTCGGCGTCAACGGCGCGGGTAAATCCACGCTTCTCAAGATCATGGCGGGCCTCGACAAAGACTTCCAAGGCGAGGCCTGGGCCGCCGAGGGCGCGCGCGTCGGCTACCTGCCGCAAGAGCCACAGCTCAACCCCGCCAAAACCGTCCGCGAGAACGTCATGGAAGGTGTCGCCGACAAGAAAGCCAAGCTCGACCGCTTCAACGAGCTCGCCATGAACTACTCCGACGAGACCGCCGATGAGATGGCGCAGCTCCAAGACGAAATCGATGCCGGCAACCTCTGGGACCTCGACGCCCAGATCGACATCTCCATGGAAGCACTCCGCTGCCCGCCCGACGACGCCATGCCCGAGCACCTCTCCGGCGGTGAAGCGCGCCGCGTGGCGCTCTGCAAACTCCTCCTCGAAGCCCCCGAGATGCTGCTCCTCGACGAGCCCACCAACCACCTCGACGCCGAAACCATCGCCTGGCTGCAACAGCACCTCATCGACTACCCCGGCACGATCCTCGTCGTTACCCACGACCGCTACTTCCTCGACGACATCACCGGCTGGATCCTCGAGCTCGACCGCGGCCGCGGCATCCCCTACGAGGGCAACTATTCCGCTTGGCTCGAACAAAAGGCTAAACGCCTCACGCAGGAAGCCAAGGAAGACAAAGCCAAGCAAAAGACACTGGAGCGCGAACTCGACTGGATGCGCCAAGGCCAAAAGGCCCGACAGTCGAAACAAAAGGCCCGCATCGACCGCTACAACGAGCTCGCCAACCAGTCCGAGCGCGAAAAACTCTCCCGCGCCCAGATCATCATCCCGAACGGCCCCCGCCTCGGCGGCAAGGTGATCGAAGTCGAGGGGCTCAAGAAAGCCATGGGCGACAAGCTCCTCGTGGAAGACCTCACCTTCGCGCTCCCCCCCGGCGGCATCGTCGGCGTCATCGGCCCAAACGGCGCCGGTAAATCCACCCTCTTCAAGATGCTCACCGGCCAGGAAGAGCCCGACGCTGGCGCCATCACCTACGGCGACACCGTGGACCTCGCCTATGTCGACCAGTCGCGTGATGCCCTAGGCGCCGACAAAACAGTGTGGGAGGAGATCTCCGACGGCAACGACATCATCCAACTGGGCGACGCCGAAATGAACTCCCGCGCCTACTGCTCCGCCTTCAACTTCAAAGGCGGCGACCAGCAGAAAAAGGTCGGCATGCTGTCAGGCGGCGAACGCAACCGCGTCCACATGGCCAAACTGCTCCGCTCCGGCGGCAACGTGCTGCTGCTCGACGAACCCACCAACGACCTAGACGTCGAAACCCTCCGCGCCCTCGAAGACGCCCTGGTAGACTTCGCCGGCTGCGCCGTGGTGATTTCTCACGACCGCTTTTTCCTGGACCGCATCTGCACACACATCCTAGCCTTCGAAGGCGAAGCCCACGTCGAATGGTTCGAGGGAAACTTCGAGGATTACGAGGAGGATAAGAAACGTAGGCTGGGAGCCGACGCGCTGGAGCCGAAGCGTATCAAACACAAAAAGTTTGTGAGGTAGCAAATATGTATGTTCTAGGCGGCGATGAATTGAAAATACGAAATGCACTACCGAGGCATGAGCGATTTTCTCTAGACTATTTTTTATTCTTGCTGGCAGATGACACACCGTCAATGTACCGTTCGAGGGCCATTGGAGTAAACACCCTTAATAGAATAATTAAGAACTCATCAACCTTGCGTCACAAATCCATTGTGCTTGCTTTGGGAAGCGAGCTGGAAAGTTTTCGAACTTTTGAAACACTAATCGCGACTCCTCCATTGTCACCTGCAGTTGAAAAAATTAAGATCAAAGGGCGAGACGCATTCATAGTAAACAATGAGTGGCTGGACTGGCTTTTAAACCTATCAGCCGACAACATCAGAGAGCACATATTTATTTCACTGAGGCGAGAGATTTCACGAAAAGGAAGCTTTGGAAAGATTGCGTTTCTTCTTCGCAGGCTATCCGCCGAGCTAGTTGATGAAATGCAGTCAAGGCGAGCAGTTTTCCAATTTCTGAGAAGCAGCGTAATCCCCAATTCCATTGGAAATAACTTCATTAACTGTTTACAAGATCTGCTGTCCCAACCATTGAGAAGGTATCGAGTTGATTATCAGCTTTCACCAGCTTCAATTAGGGGCCGACTGAAGGAAAAAGTTCAAAGCCGACTAAGCAACGCACTTCTAACACCACTAAAAGATCTTCACGTTTACGGTGCCGATGCAGATGATCAGGACTACGCGGTAACAGGGGCCTCGTTTGAAGTTGAAGCACGCAACCATGAGGAAGCGAGAGCAGTTTCGATGGAAGCTTACCAAGAATTTCTAAGGAGAATGCGTGGAGAGCTCTACGTTAATACGCATTCGATTAGGGGAGTGGGAGTAACAAACGAAGACACCTGTGAAACTATCTGGCTCCCGAGGCCTACACCCTTCTGGCGACGTCATACCGCGCTTCCAGAGCTTCCCGGGTTTCCCTCAGAGACCCCGGAAAGCACAATGTCGGGACGATTCGAAGCTTCAAAAAGACAGTATTCACAAGCTGTCGGGGATTGGTCTGATGATATCTATTCATCCGTATCTGTCTTGTGGCAAGCAATAGAAGCGTGGACAGGGAACATTGCCTATAAGAATCCCACTTCGTTCTCGTTATTGAGCGATGAAGTCATATCATCGTGTCGAGAAATATTCTCTAAGCGCTCCAACATTTACTACACACGATGTAGAAATGTCGGGGAAAAAATCGTGACGGATTTCTTTCCAAAGACGAAACGAGCTAGGGCCGACTGGTACGAAACGGTTATTAGCAATAAGGGTTTTTCTTCGTTCCACCCGGCGGCTCCTGACATCTTATACTCTAAGGATGTTGGAGTGATCGCGGGTGTGATTTTAGAGGGGGAACTGAGCAAAACAAGGAATTGGATGAATTCGAGGTGCTCTGTTGATTTGAAGTTCCTTTACGGTGCGAGGTGTGTGTTGGCCCACACGGGAGCAGAGCCTTTTTCCCCGGGATTTTTAGACTACCTAGGAAGTTTTGGAGCAGAATTATTGATCAGGTTAGTAAACACAAACCAACACATTAAATGAGGAATTCGGTCGGTCAGACCCATCGCCACCCTGCCGCAAGTTAAAAGCACAACCCTACGGCTCTCCCGCCTCCATCTCCGGCACCGCGCCTGCCCATGCCGGCTCAACCACCCCGCGCCGGATATCGCGATGAATGGACGAATACGGCCACTCCCCCGCCCGCGGCACGAGCCCATGCTTCACCGGGTTGCCCCAACAATACCGAATGCACGCCTCCAGCGCGGCCTCATCGCGGATGTGATGCTCCCAAAAACGTCTTTGCCAGATGCCCAGTTCCCGGCGTTTCTCCTGCGACGCCCGTAGGGTGCGCACGGCGCACCATTCGTCACATCCACCTGCGGGATGGTGCGCAGTGCGCACCCTACGGATTTCTCCGTTCGAGCTGATCTCGACCTGCTGCTTCGGCCACCCATGCTTGCGCAACACCGCACGGCTGAACTTCGATTTGATCATGCCCCACCGCTTGCCAAACTCGCGGTCGCCGTCCGGCATCTGCCAAACCGCATGCATGTGATTGGGCAAAACGACCCACGCCAAATTTTCAAACGGGCGCTCCGCCCGCGTCTCCGCCACCGCGCGGCGCAAAACATCCACCTCCCGCACCAAGAGATCACTCCCCCGATGCGCTAAACACACCGTAAAGAACACGCGGGCACCGGTGACGGGCGGGCGGATATAGCAACTCATTCCGCCACCCTCACGCTGACATGGCAAAGAAAGGGTTAACCCCCGCGCGCGCCCCGGCTAAACCCTCCTAAAAGGGACCCAACCATGCTCGCCACCCTCCTAGGCTCCAGCCGCTACATGATCATCATCGCTGTGCTCGGCGCCATGGCCGCGAGCCTGACGCTCCTGATCTACGGCTTCCTCGAGGCGCTGCAGCTTATCGTCACCACAATCCAGTCCGGTGAGGTCACGCGCAAAGGAGCCAAGGCGCTGGCCATCGAGTTTATCGAGATCATCGACCTCTACCTCATGGCAACGGTCTTTTTCATCATCGCCATCGGGCTCTACCGGCTCTTTATCTCGGCCAATATCTCCATCCCCGATTGGCTCAAGATCGACACGCTCGATGACCTCAAGACCAAGCTCATCGCCGTCGTCATCGTCGTTATGGGCGTGATCTTTCTGGGCCATGTCGTCGCTTGGGACGGGCAGACCGATCTCATGGGCCTCGGCATCGGCATCGCCGCCGTCATCGGCACGCTCACCTGGTTTCTGAACACCAAGATCAAGAAGGACGGGGACAAGTGATTATTGAGCACCTCGTCGTCGCGATCCCGGAGGGGACATCTCAGAGCTTCCTTGAGCATGACGCCGCGATCTGGACGGCGACCCTGGCCCAGCAGCCCGGTTTCTTGGGTAAAGAGACATGGCTTGAGGCCGACGATTCCACGCGCGTCCATCTCATCATCCGGTGGGAGACGCGGGCGCAGTGGAAGGCCGTCCCGCCCGCGCTTTTGGCTGCCACCGATGCGGCCATGGCGGAGGCCTTTGGCCGCCCGGTGCCGGTGCTCTCCTGCACCGATCTCGAGGTCATTGGTTAACCGCTTCCAAACCGGGATGCTGTCAAGAAGAATTGCGGTTAACGGCTGCGAGCCATCCGCGCGTATGTACGGAATGTGTACGGGTTGTGTACAGGTTATGGCTGTGACGATGGGCCCCGTTCGACCAAAGCTTAACGCCTAGTCGAAATAGGTGAGCCGCGTCGCAGGGCCCTCGAAATCAAAGCCGAATGTCTCGATATCATCGGCATAAATCTCCGCCACGATATCGCGCGTCTCAGGTGTGTAGACCTCGCGGTAATGCGCCGCCTTCTTACCGCTACGGTTTCTAAGCGGCAGGTCCGTCACCCCGAAATATCTTTTAATATCATCGCCTAAATGCTCTTGCCGGAGGATATCGCAGACGACCTCGCCGCTCTCATCGCGCACGTAATCTGCCTGATTGTACCAACCCGCAATGGGGCGGTGCCAGAAATACGGGCGGCCCAAATACTCATGCCGCTGCTCTAGGAATTCGGCGAAGGCCGCAGGCGAATAATCCACCTCTTCGCCGCGTTTTTCCTGGTATTTCTGCCCAAAAGTGAACCGCGAAAAGGTTCGTGCAAACGGGTTCCGGATCACCGCCACGGGCTGCAGTTTCGCGCGGACTGAGGGGTGCACATCAATGAGCCGGGCGTGCTTATATCCCGGGTCATTCCCATGCTCCTCCATCACGCGCGTAAGCTCCGCAACATAAGCCTTGCTCTTGTGAAAATAGGGATCCGCGAAGACAACTTTCCGGCGCATCTCCCGCGAGTTGCGGACGGCCATACCCGCGGTCTTGGGAATGTGGATGTATAGGTGCTTCGACAGACCCAGATGGTACCGCGCCATCGACTTAAGCTGCCGGGATGTATACATTTTTTTGAAGACCCTTGGACCGAGAGGTTGGAGCCAGGGTGACAGGTCCCGGCGATGCGCACAAGGCGACACAAGATCGAGCGCGAGCTACAGCCTATTGTCATTTCTACGAGGTCAGCTTCATGATTCAGCGGATCGCTTTGCTTCGGAGGACACAAATATGAGGCTTATCTTTGCCCTGCTATTCCTGGCGAGCGCTGCTGCAGCGCAGTCTGCCGACGAAATTGCCATCGCGAAGGCCACACTGAGCGGCTTGCAGGGGCCGTCCTTCGACCAAAATCGCGAGTTTTGCGGGTACTTTGCCTACAACGAAGCCGATGAACTCGTCGCGCTTACTGCAACAACCGGGGACCAAGCTTCCTGTGCCTATGAAGGGCCCGAGGACGGGTTTGTGCTCATCCTCAGCTATCACACCCACGGCCGCTACGACACTGAATACGCTTCCGAAATGCCGTCGGTGGACGATTATGAAACAGATGAGGCCGAGGGGATAGACGGCTTTGTCGCGACCCCGGGCGGGCGGCTTTGGTATGTGGACACGACAGATGGGCTCATACGCCAGATCTGCGGGCTCGGATGCCTTCCGCAGGATCCGCGCTTTCGAGCGGGTGACTGGGGAGAGATTGAGATTTCCTACACCTACGAGGAACTGCTCGACTGGTGGGCCGAATAAGCCCCGCGCAGGCCGCTTCCCGTGAGACCAGAAATGCGGCGCACCGTTCCATGCGGCGCGTTAACCAGATCGTCATCTTTTTCGATGCAATCTGATAGCCAAAGATGCGCCGTCACTCAGCACCTACTCTCTGCTTGGCAGAGTGCTCTGAGGCGGCGAGAAAGGAAGGCGATGTCAATGATGGCGACTGTTGCACTCGGGGTGGCTGGTCTGGGGCTCTTTCAGATGGCAGTCCTCGGGTTGGCACGAAAAGCCTATGCCCAGGCAACGGGTAAAAGCGCAGCGCCGCGGCGCTAAGGAGCGCTGAAATCCACGTCGTCGGCTTTTTCAACTGCTAAGCTGCCATCCGGCAAGGGGCGCATGAGCGCAGCGGCTGCTTCCTGATCCTCGCCCAACCAAGCCCCGAACTGATCTGGGAACAGGACAACGCCCATCCGGTGGTGGATGTCCCGAACATCGCCGTTGGGCTCGCAGGTGACTGTTGCGACTTGGGGCACCTCAATGCCTCCGGGACCGTTCCAGATGTCATAAATGGCGGCAAATGCCAGCGGACCGCCCTTGGCGTAAGAAATGCGCCACGGCTGCTTTTTGCGCTTTTCCCCGGTCCATTCGTACCATCCATCTGCCGGTACAAGGCATCGCTTGACCCCGCTGAACGCGCTTTTGTCAAAGACGGTCTCTGAACGCGCATTCACCAGCACCTCCATTACCGGGCGTCCACGCGCATTCTTGCGGCCCACGGGTATCAGACCCCACCGCATGGTCGTCAGGCCACCCGTGGTGATCGCCACGACGTCCTCACCGGGCGACACGTTTCTCCTCGGGCTCTGCTCAGGGCAATTGGCGACCGAAAAGCCAGACCAAGAGGCAATCTCGGCAACCGGTGTCGTCAGGAAAAGGCGCCCCGGCAAGGTCTCAGTCCACGCGCTCGATCAGCGCAAGAACGCTCGGACCCATATCCGCGACAATGGCCTCCACGCCCTTTGCCGATGGGTGGATGCCATCGGGCTGAATGAACTCGCCAAGCTCGGCGGGGACATCCCCCTGCCCCTCAAAGGCAGCAAAGAAACTGTCATAGAAAACAGTGCCATAGATGTCTGCAAGCTCCGGATAGAGCGCGTCAAAATCTGCCTTATACTCTGGGCCGTAGTTGCCCGGTGCCTGCATCCCCACAAGCATGACCTCAACGCCCGCATCGGCGGCAGCCTGCAGGATGCCTTCGATGTTTGCCCGCGAGAGCGCCGGGTCGATCCCGCGCAAAAGGTCGTTGCCTCCCAGTGCGACGATCATCGCATCCACCTCGGGCGTAAGGGTCCAGCCCACACGGCTCAACCCCCCTTGCGTTGTGTCGCCTGAGACGCCAGCATTGATCAGCGTCACCTCCGCGCCTTCGGCCTCAAGCCATAGCGCCATCTGGGGCACGAAACCCTCGGCTTCCGGCAGGCCAAACCCTTGGGTCAAGCTATCTCCTAGGGCCGCAATGGTCACGTTCTCGGCCGCGAGCGGCGCCGCAGCAAAGACAAATCCGGCGGCCAAAATGTTGCGTATCATTACATGCACCCCATATCGCGCTCTATCGAAGGAGCCTCCCATGACTGACCCCGTCCTTTCGCTCATCGGCGTTTCGCTATCATTGCAGGGCAATGCGGGGTTGGTCGAGATACTCCACGACATCTCCCTCGATGTCGCTAAGGGAGAGACGCTGGCGATGATCGGTCCGTCGGGCTCTGGCAAGTCGTCACTCCTCATGCTCATGGGCGGTTTGGAGCGCGCCACGGGCGGCAAGATTACCGCACTCGGTCGCGATCTGAGCCCCATGTCCGAAGACGCGCTCGCCCGCTTTCGCAGAGACCATATGGGGGTGGTGTTTCAGTCCTTCCACCTCATCCCCACGATGACGGCGCTCGAAAATGTTGCGGTGCCGCTGGAGCTTGCGGGTAACGCGGATGCCTTTGACCGCGCCGAAGCGGAACTCGAAGTCGTAGGCCTAGGCCACCGGATGAACCACTTCCCGGCGCAGATGTCTGGCGGGGAGCAGCAGCGCGTAGCGCTGGCACGCGCCTCCGCACCGCGCCCGGAGATCCTGCTGGCTGATGAACCGACGGGAAACCTCGACGGCACCAACGGGTCGGCGATCACCGATCTTCTCTTTGGTTTGCAAGAGCGCCATGGCGCGACGCTGGTACTCGTCACACACGCGCCTGAACTCGCCGCAAAGTGCTCGCGGGTGATTCAACTCCGAGATGGCCGGATTGAGCCCGAACACGCTCTGGCAGCCGCGCAATGAGGCTTGCCTACGCCTTTGCCCGCCGCGAACTCCGTACTGGGCTGCGCGGCTTTGGGGTTTTTTTGGCCTGCCTCGCGCTTGGCGTCGCGGCCATTGCTGCAGTGGGCTCTGTCAGGGCGTC
>JBCCYG010000046.1:0-12492 GCA_039190145.1 Pseudomonadota bacterium
AATGTAGTGCTCTCCACCAAAGGAGATCACCACGAGGTTGAGGAGCTGCGACCCGATGAGGATGGTAAAGACCATCGACGTCACCTTGGCGGTCTCGCGCACCACAGGGCTCAAAACGCCGCCGACATAGAGGATGTAGCAAGCGAAGAGCAGCCCGAACATCGCGTAGATATAGGCGATCTGCGCGATAATATAGGCGACGCGGTCTTCAAAGAGCACGTCCTCCTGCCCCAGCCGCAAGTCAAAGTTGATGCCCGCCAAGAGCATGATGATAATCGCAAACGTCGACCCAAGGATGATCTTAGGAGACCGGTGCTGATCCTGAAGCTTGCGATACGCCGCAAGCATGATCGCCCCCGCCGCGCCAAGCCCTGCGGCAGGCGTGGGGTTAGTCACACCGCCCAGGATAGAGCCCAGAACCGCGACGATGAGCACAAGCGGCGGAAAGACCACGCGCACGAGGTCATTTTTGGCCAGCCGCGCCGCACCCTCCCGGCACCCATAAAGCGTGATCAAAAGCGGTATCGCGAGAATGAGCAACCGCGTCCCAGAGGACATATCCGGCGGCATAAAGAGCGCGTCAGACACCAGGGCGAGCGCAACGCCGCCCAGTCCAATTGCCAGCGGACCAAAGTCCCTACTAGGGGCAACACCTCGAGCGGTTGTTAGGATAAGCGCCAAGAGGACAAACGCCACCGCAAGCCCGCTACCGATAGGTGCAGCCCCCGCGATCTTTGCCTCCAACGCTGCGGCCAGCTCCTGTTCAGTCAGCTCGCGGGTCTCTTGAATGCCGCCCGCCTCTTCAATCGCCTGAGTCTCCGCTACAGCCTCATCCCAGGCCTCCTGCCCATGGAGCTCGATCATGGCAGCCGCGCATTGCTCGCTCACGTTGGTGCGCAGGCTCGCACCCTGCTCCTGCGCGGTGCGAGAGGAAACGGTGATGTCCTGGCTCCCGATCACACCCACCTGGCCCAGCAGGATGGCACCCCCGATCAAGGCAACAGGTGCGGCGACAAACCAGGTCAGCCCCTCATTGCGGGTGATAACCTCGCCCGACCCGCCCTCGAGCTGAACGGACGGCGCTTTTGCCGGATTCAGGAGCGCATAGATAAACGCATAACTCGCATAGAGCCCCGCCAGCATAATCCCCGGCACAAGTGCGGCCTGGAAGAGCGTCCCCACTGAGACCACCGCCGGTTCGCCGAGATAGGTCAGAGCGTCCGTACACCCCGCCGCCTGCGCGCGGGATTCCTGCGCCGTGGCATAAAGATCCCCCGCAAGCGTCCCCAAGAGGACGATCACGATTGAGGGTGGGATGATCTGCCCAAGCGTCCCTGAGGCCGCAATAACGCCGGTCGAGAGCTCCGGCGAATAGCCCGCACGTAGCATCGTGGGCAGGCTCAAAAGCCCCATCGTCACCACTGTTGCGCCGACGATCCCGGTAGAGGCTGCGAGGAACGCGCCTACGACCACGACAGACACGGCCATCCCGCCCGGCAGCGAGCCAAACACGCGCGCCATGGTCGTCAAAAGGTCATCGGCGATGCGCGACCGCTCTAGCGCGATGCCCATCAAAACAAACATGAGCACGGCTAAAAGCGTCTCGATACTCTCGCCTGCCATCACTCGCTGATCGATCCGGTTCACAAACTGACCCAGATCGCTGTTGAGCGCGGCTTCCCAGCCCCGCGGATAAAGCGGCGTCTCATATCTCGGTAAGTCTGGATAGGTGAAGACGGATATCGTCTCTCGCGGCACCCCGCTCGCCAGGAGGTCGGAATAGGCCTGCGACCTGTCATCGATGGCCTCATGGATCAGAAAGCCCGCGCTATCGAGACCGGCGATGATCGCAAAGGACACAACCGCAGAACCCGCAATGGCAAAGGCCACCGGAAAGCCCGTCAGAATGCCCGCAAACAGCGTCAAAAAGACGATGATCAGGCCGACAAGGACCCCGTCCATTCCAAGGATCATTTAGCGAACTCCGGGGCAGTTTCGGGCGCGGCAGGCTGCTCAAGCACATCAAGATCGAGGTGTTTGCCTTCGGCCTCTTCGCCCTCACGGAATTCCAGATAACTCCGGTAAAAGAAGCCCACGGCTTGCAAGAGCATCGTCGCGGCAAAGAGGATGATCAGCACCTTAAAGAGAAAGTAGGCGTTAAAGCCTGACGGGCTCGACGAGAACGTCTCGATATCCCACCGGAATGCGCGCGCTCGATTCAGGATCGTGTCGAGGTCCTGCGTCGCGTTGATATTGGGGCGGATCATATGGCGCCACAGGTAGAACCAGCCGTAGAACCAAACGAGGAGCAGGACCGGGATCATGAAGAGCACCGTCATGATCATGTCGAGCATCCGCTTCGCGCGAAAGCTTATGGCGGAATAAACGAGGTCGACCCGCACATGCCCGCGCTGCACGAAGGTATACGAGCAGCACAGCGCGATAATCGCGGCGTTATAGATTTTGAGCCCGTCTGCGTACCACCCAATGGGCTGTGTAAAGGCGATGCCGAAGGGCCCAATACTGATATCCGCGGCGCGAAATATTGAGTTGAGCACGATCACCAGCACCTGTTGGAGCACCATGATCAGCCCGGCCCAGGCAAAGATGCGGCCCATAGTGTTTGAGATCGCCTCGATCCCCACCACAACCGACCACAGGAAGTTGTTTCGAAAGATGCCGATCACGAAAACGGCGAGCGCCGCAAAAGCCACGAGCATAAAGAGTTCGTCAGACGCGCCGTAATAGGCAAAGCGCAAAACCGTGGGGCCATCGGAGAAGTTAAACGCCTGAACGGGGTGCAAGATCACCCAGATAAGACCCTGAAAGCCGCCAATCAGACTGGAAAACAGCCAGGAAAAAGTGTCGAGCATCGTGTCGGTCTCGTTGGAGGCCCCGCGCGCTCACGCACGCGGGGCCAACCTATTAGTTCAGGCCGAGAACGCGGTTGCGCTCTGCGGTGTATTTTGCGTCCGAAAGCTGCGTCCAGCCGGACGTGGACGCCATAGAAGCCTGCACGGAGGCGTTGACCTTCGCAAAGAAGTCATCGCTCTCGAACTCGCCCAGCACTTCCTGGCTGGCCTGGCCAAATGCGTCCCATACATCCGTCGGGAACTCGCGCTGCTCGGTGCCACCGGCGAGAAGACGCTGCAGAGCCGGGCCGTTGTTCGCAATAAAGAGCGCGTAGTTGTGCTGATGCGCATCAGCCGCCGCCACTTCGATGGCACGCTGATGTGCGCCGGACAGCGCGTTAAAGCGGTCGAGGTTAACCGACACGGAAAGCGCCGCACCCGGCTCGTGGAAGCCAGCGGGGTAGTAGTAGTCGCAGACTTCCTGCAGACCCAGACGCTCATCCGACCAGGGGCCGATCCACTCGGTGCCGTCAAGCGCGCCAGAGGACAGCGCCTGATAGATTTCACCGCCGGGCAGCACGACAACCGACGCGCCAAGCCGCGAAAGCGCTTGGCCACCGAGACCCGGCATGCGGAAGTTGAGGCCCTGAATGTCAGCAGCGCTTTCGATCGGGTTACGGAACCAGCCGCCACCCTGTGCCGCCGTTTGACCGGCCACAAACGAGCGTACGCCATAGATTTCGCCTAGCTCGTGGTGCAGGCTCATCCCCTCGCCCGCGTAGTACCAGGTCATGAATTCTGGCGCCGTCATGCCGAAAGGCACAGCCGTGAAGAAGGCGAAGGACGGATCTTGGCCGACATAGTAGTAGTCAGCAGCGTGATACATATCTGCCTGGCCAGATGCGACCGGGTCAAAGACCTGCGTGCCAAGACCGGTTTGGCCGGAGTCCCGCGCGTCGATTGTGAGCGTCCCGTCGGTGATGTCTGCCACGTTGTTGGCAAAACGCTCCACCGAATCCCACACACCGGCGAGGCCACGGGGCCATGTGGTAAACATAACGAGCTGCTCTCGACCCTGGCTGATCGCCGGCGCAGCAAGGCTCGAAGCGGCTACGGCCCCACCGCCAAGTGCGGAGCCTTTCAAGAAAGTACGACGGTCCATATATTTCCTCCCGTAGGCGAAGTAGCGGCCCGTTTCGGGCCAGCCTCGTTCGCAGTGCGGCGGAAACTAGCGAATTGGACCCATCCTGCAACAGCCAAACCAATGGCAAGCATGACCGTTATCGATAACACACTGATTTACTTGGATTTCAGCCAAATACCGCGAATTATAATTTCTTTGTCATCACGCAAAGCGCATGAATATTGCCGGGTCGTTGGGCCACCGCCCAAATTCTAAGCAGCCGTCCAGTCAGTATTAACCCGTTATTTCATCGCCAAGTCATCTCAGCTTAGACCGTGATCTCCACGAGATCGTCGAGTGCCTCGTCAATCGTCGGGTATCTGAAGGAATACCCCGCTGCGAGCGTCCGTTTGGGCACGACGTTCTGTCCTTCGAGCAGAATTGACGCCCGTTCTTGGCCGACAACGGCATTCACAAGCCACGCCGGGACGGACCAAACGACCGGCCGCCTGAGAGATCGACCAAAGGCCGCCGTGAAATCGCGATTTGAGACAATGCCGGGCGACACAGCGTTATAGCGCCCATCCGTTTCGGGATGATCAATGACATGGAGGAGGATGCCCACCATGTCGTCGATATGTATCCACGGGAAGGGTTGCATGCCCGTCCCAAATCGAGCCCCGAGGCCCAGGCAAAATGGGAGGCGCACGAGCGGTAAAACGCCTCGCGCCCGCCCGATCCGCCAAAGCCGACCCAAGAGAGACTGCTTGCGCACCGCGCCGAGCACGATGCCGATCCTCACGCGTACATGGCGAACGCGGTCATGATCGAGATGGTCGGCGGCCGTCTCCCACTGGCCGACAAGCTCGGCAGGAAAATCCATGCCCATGGGCTGACTATCCTCATCAAGCTCCGGGTAAGCCTGGCCAGGCGCCATCGACCGCGTTCCGTAAAAGCACTTCCCCGCGGTGGAAACAAAGACTTCAGGCGGGGCTTCATGCGCGTTGATCGCGTCAACCAAGGTGCGCGTTGTGTCAACTCGCGACTTGATAACTTCGTCCCGGTAGCCAGCCGTCCATCGCTTGCCTGGTTGCAGGATGTGTTCCCCCGCCAGGTTCACAACCGCATCACAGGCCGGGATGCCCCGTTCGGATACATATTCCCAGGTGATGCGCCCAACACCAGGGGTGCGAGAGAGCACTGTCACCCTGTCGCCTCTCGCGCGCAGCGCATTCGTAAGGGCGGAGCCGATAAACCCGCTCCCCCCACCAATCAGCACATGTTTCGAACTCTGCTCCATGAGATGAAACTGCCCCCGCAATGAGGCCAGAATAGGACAGCCACGAAACCCCGAGTTCGAATTTCCGAAATAAAGTTGCGAGAATTCGCCTCAGAACGAAACTTCCTCCACGCAAGCTGTTGACGGCTCTACGCCCTCATGCCAAACCTCTCCTACCAACGGGAGAGCGAAATGACCTCGCTAGTCGTAATTGTAGGAAAATGGCGCATGGGCCGGTAACGGTAGACCATAACGATCCCATGCGCCCCCGACTAACCCCGGGGGTTTTTTTATGGCCAGATGCCAGACGCGGAGAGAACAATGGCACAGCAGATGACCGGAGCAAAAATGGTAGTTCAGGCCCTGAAGGATCAGGGTGTGGACGTAGTCTTTGGGTACCCCGGCGGTGCCGTGCTTCCGATCTACGACGAAGTCTTTCAACAAAATGACATCCAGCACATCCTCGTGCGCCACGAACAAGGTGCGGTGCACGCCGCCGAAGGGTATGCACGCTCCACCGGCAAGCCCGGCGTGGTCCTCGTGACCTCAGGCCCCGGCGCGACAAATGCTGTCACCGGGCTCACCGATGCGCTCATGGACTCGATCCCGATCGTTGTCCTCACCGGCCAGGTGCCGACTTTCATGATCGGCTCCGACGCTTTTCAGGAGGCGGATACAGTGGGCATCACCCGCCCCTGCACCAAGCATAATTGGCTCGTCAAAGAGACAGACACGCTGCCCAAAGTCATGCACGAAGCTTTCCACGTCGCGACGTCGGGCCGTCCTGGGCCTGTCCTGATCGACATCCCGAAAGACGTCCAGTTCGCATCGGGCACCTACACACCGCCGCAAAAGGTAGGCTCGCACTATAACCCCCAGGTCAAAGGCGACATCGAGGGGATCACCGATCTCGTCGCGGCAATGGAAAAGGCACAGCGCCCCGTCTTCTATACGGGGGGTGGCGTGATTAATTCCGGTCCGGCCGCCTCGCAGTTGCTGCGCGAATTGGTGGACGCAACCGGCTTCCCAATCACCTCAACCCTCATGGGCCTCGGCTCCTACCCGGCTTCGGGCAAAAACTGGCTCGGAATGCTCGGCATGCACGGCCTCTACGAGGCCAATCTCGCGATGCATGACTGCGATCTCATGATCAACATCGGCGCGCGCTTCGACGACCGCATCACCGGCCGCATCGACGCGTTCTCGCCTAAGTCGAAGAAGGCCCATATCGATATTGATCCTTCTTCGATCAACAAGGTCATCAAGGTCGACATCCCGATCCTGGGCGACGTGGCCCATGTGCTCGAAGACATCTTGAAAGTGTGGAAGGCCCGTGGCCGCAAGACCAACGCCGAAGGCTTAGGTAAATGGTGGTCCCAGATCGAAGAGTGGCGCGCTGTGCGCTGCCTCGACTACACGAACTCGAAAAAGACCATCAAACCGCAATACGCCCTCGAGCGTCTCGAAGCGCTGACGAAGGACCGCAAAGATCGCTTCGTCTGCACCGAGGTCGGTCAGCACCAGATGTGGGCCGCGCAGTACATCGGCTTTGAAGAGCCTAACCAGTGGATGACCTCCGGCGGCCTCGGCACCATGGGCTACGGCTTCCCCGCATCCATCGGTGTGCAGATTGCTCATCCAGAGGCCCTCGTCATCAACGTGGCGGGCGAGGCATCTTGGCTCATGAATATGCAGGAAATGGGCACGGCAGTTCAGTATCGGTTGCCCGTCAAACAGTTCATCCTCAACAACGAGCGTCTCGGCATGGTCCGCCAATGGCAGGACCTCCTCCACGGCGGTCGCTTCTCCCACAGCTGGTCAGAAGCGCTGCCCGATTTCGTAAAGCTCGCCGAAGCCTTCGGTGCGAAAGGCATAATCTGCTCGGACCCCGCCGATCTCGACGATGCAATCATGGAGATGGTGAACTACGACGGCCCGGTGATTTTCGATTGCCTCGTGGAAAAGCATGAAAACTGCTTCCCCATGATCCCGTCGGGCAAAGCGCACAACGAAATGCTCCTCGGGGAAGCCTCTACTGAGGATGCCATCGACGCCAAGGGATCCGTGTTGGTTTGATCGCGGAAAGATAGATACTTGGCCCAGATCGAACGCGTGTCTGGGCCAAGGACCCGTTGCGCATCCTCCCGTCGGCTTTGCAGAGCGAGGAAAGTCCTGCGGCTTAGAAACCTGTGACTCATAAGACTCACTCCGGATCGAATAGCCCGCAACTCGCGCCGATTCTTGATCGCTGAGTCGCCCTGTGATTCCTTCGAAATATGGCGCTCATCTACCAAAACCACGCGATCATTTCGGTCGGCATGTCCCCGCAGACGGCTCATCAGATTGAGCTGAACAAGCCGCTGCTCGACGAGATGATGGGTGAAACGGGCCATGCGCGACGCATGCCTTTCGACACCATGATCGCCCCACCCCGAGCGGCGGCAACCTGCATCGCAGAGGGACGTTATTTTCCTGATAGCGCGGATGACCTTGTTCATCTCGGGCGCCGCCGCCGGTTCCATTGGGAAAACCGAGGGGTGTGGTACTGGCACATGAAAAATGGCTTGGAGGACTTCGCCCAGCACCGCGAGGCCTATGCCCGCGCGGGCACTGCGCTCAAGCGCTGCGGCAAGCGCAAGATCCTAGCGATTTGGTCCAACGCGCAAGAAAATATCGATATGCTCGGCATTATGCCCCCCATTGATCCTGTCGCGCGAAAGTCCGACCTAAAGCGGCTAGACCGCGCGCTGCGTCGACGGTTTAGGGATGTGACCCTTTTTTGCGTCACTCGCCCAGACCGGATGGAGGATGAGGACCCCATCAGTCCTGAGCAGCGAGCTTTCTACTATGCCGATGACGAAGACGGAACCTGGCGCGGGGATCAAGGCGTGTGGTCCGATGTTTTGGTGCAAGCCCTGTCTAAAACACGCTTCGTCAAGCGCAAGAAGCCTGAGGCACCCCGCCTCGTCGGTTAAGCCGAATTTCGCCTTTCTAAACAGGGATCAACCAGTGTAAACCGACCGAGCTGTAACGAACGGATATCGGCACATGTCAGCCCTCAAGATCAAAAAAGGCGCCACCAGCCACTCGGCCTACAACCTCCGCCCGACCTTTTCGGATGTGGAAGAGCGCCACACACTCGCGGTGATCGTCGAAAACGAGCCCGGTGTGCTGGCACGCGTGATCGGGCTCTTCTCCGGGCGCGGCTACAATATCGAAAGCCTCACAGTGGCCGAGGTCGACCATACCGGGCATCTCTCGCGTATCACGATCGTCACCCAAGGCACGCCACAGATCATCACGCAGATCATCGCGCAGTTGGGCCGCATCGTCAGCGTTCACGAGGTCCACGACCTCACCGTCGAAGGCCCCGCCGTCGAGCGGGAGCTCGCTCTCTTCAAGGTGTCAGGCCAAGGAGAGAAGCGCGTCGAAGCCCTACGCCTCGCAGATATCTTCCGTGCCGCAGTAGTAGACTCCACGCTCGAAAGCTTCGTTTTTGAGGTCACCGGAGCTCCGGAAAAAATCGACGCGTTTGCCGACCTGATGCGCCCTCTTGGCCTGCAAGAGATCGCACGCACCGGCGTTGCCGCCCTCGCGCGCGGCGGGAAAGAAGCTCTCAGCTCCTAAGGCAAGCACGCATCCCGAACGCGCCGGAATGCGTGCCTGAAGGCCCGCCTTAGCCGTCTGTCACAGGCAACAGGGCCGCCGCTTCCGCTGCGGCGAGCTCATCGGCATCAACAAGCCCGTCCTCTGTGACATCGATGAGGATAAAAACCTCCTCGGTCAGATCGGGCACAGCAGTCTGCATTTCCTCTAGGCTCAGGAGGCCGTCCGCATTCAGGTCGGTCTCTGTATCAATGCTAAGAGCCAGCGCTGGCACAGCTATGAGGCAGCCCGCGAGTGTAAGTGCAATACGCGTCATTACGTTATCTCCTTGGTCTTGGGGCCTACGTCATGGATGCCCCGTGACCGGCATCCTTCCCCCCCTCCCCCGTGGTGCGAAATCAACCAAGCGCATTGTTGAGAAAAGGCGCGCCGGACCGCCAAATCGCCAGCAATTCACCGACATTTTTCCGCCAGCCCAAATGCCCACGTGTCGCGCTAGCAACGTCCTGCCGACAGCAAGCAGCCCGATTTGCAAGGCCCCGCCCACTTTTCTCACAGCGACACGGCTAGGTCGCACCTGCAGTCGTGCGGTGAGGCGCGAATCCATAGGGTATTGCCAGCAACGCCACCTTTAGGAAGCTCCATGGCTCGTGATCTCGAACCCACCGCCCTCGATGCCGTTCGCCGCCCGATTGAGCAGGCCAACGGCCTACCCAACGCGCATTACACCGACCCCGATGTCTTCGCGATGGAATCGAAAGCGACTCTGCTGAGCACCTGGGCCGGGCTTGCCGTGGGCGCCGATGTCCCGGGCAAAGGGGACGCCAAGCCCATCGAGTTCCTCGGCATCCCGCTCCTCCTCCTCCGCGATAAAGAGGGCACCCTCCGCGTCTTTCAAAATATCTGCCGCCATCGCGGGATGATCCTCGTTGACGCGCCCAAGAAGATCCGTGGTGCGATCCGCTGCCCATATCACTCCTGGTGCTACTCAACGAAGGGCGAGCTTGTCTCGACACCCCATGTGGGCGGCCCGGGCCATAACACCCATGAGGGCATTGAGCCCTCAACGCTCGGCCTCATCGAGGTGCGCAGCCATATCTGGCGCGATGTCGTCTTCATAAACGTCTCGGGCGACGCACCGGACTTTGAAGAGGTTCATTGTGACCTGCTCGATCGCTGGGCCGAATTCGAGCAGCCGCATTACCATGGCGGCCCCGAGAGCAAGTTCATTCTCAAGGTCGACACCAACTGGAAGCTCGCGGTGGAAAACTACTGCGAAAGCTACCACCTGCCCTGGGTCCATCCGGGCCTCAACAGCTACTCCCGCCTGGAAGATCACTATAATATTGAAGAGCCCGGCCTTTATTCCGGTCAGGGCACGCTCGTCTACCGCCAGTTCAAGGACGAAGGCAAAGCGGCCTTCCCTGACTTTGATGGGCTTTCCGAAAAGTGGTCGACAGGTGCGGAATACATCGCGGTTTACCCCAACGTGCTTCTAGGTGCCCAGCGAGACCACGCCTTTGCCATCGTGCTAGAACCCGTGGCCCACAACCGGACGCGCGAGCACATCCACCTCTATTATGCGTCCGAGGACACCAAGCTCGAAAACCGGCAAAAGAACGCGGCCATGTGGAAAGAGGTCTTTGAGGAAGACATCTTTGTCGTCGAAGGCATGCAGCGCGGCCGCGCCGCACCACATTTCGATGGAGGCCGCTTCTCCCCCGCCATGGACGGGCCCACCCACTGCTTTCACGATTGGGTCGCGCGCCGGCTCCAAGCCATGGAATGACGCCCGAGACGCTCCACCAAGAGCTCCTGGCCGCCCATACCGCCCGAGACGGTGAACGCATGATCGCGCTCTACACCCAGGCCGCCGACCAAACCGAGGATGAGGACGAAGAGATGTTCTTCCTCACCCACGCCTACATCTTCGCTCTAGAAGCGGGGCACGCAACAGCTCCAATCCTCCGCGCCCGCCTCCAGGAAAAAGGGCGCATTTAAAGCCCAATCCGCCCCTTCATCTTTCCCCAATCACTCCCGCCGGAGGCATCATGCTATCGAGGCAAGCACCGGCCTCCCGCAACGCATCGGCGGCCCCAAACCATAGGGTGCGCACTGCGCACCAAACCGGCGCACCAAACCGGCGCGAAGTCACGCCCGCAGCCGCTCCCCCTTGGGATCAAACGGCGCCTCATGCAGCACACGCGCCCGATGCGGCTTGCCCAGGATCATCACATCCACCTCAGCGCCCTTCGCCACATCTTTAAGATAACAGAGCGCCAGCGAAACCCCCACGGTATACCCATAAGTCCCCGAGGTGACCCGCCCCACGCCGTTCCCGTCCAAATCAAAGATCGGCTCGCCGCCCGACGCATCCGCCCCGTCAGCCTCCACTTCCAACAGCGACAAAACCTCACGCGATGGGTTATCTTTGACACTGAGATAGCCCTCTTTGTTCAAAAACTCCTTCTCAAGCTTGATCAGCCGGTCAAGCCCCGCCTCCTGCGGCCAATATTCCGGTGAGTATTCCCGGCTCCACGAGCCATAGCCTTTCTCGACCCTGAGTGACATCAGCGCCCGCGACCCAACGGGCCCCGCGCCCACGGCCTTCCCGGCCTCTATCAATGCCTCATAGAGCCTCAGCTGATCCTCTTCCGCACAATGCAGTTCCCAGCCCAAATCACCCGTGAAGCTCACCCGCAATGCGGTCAGAGACACGCCGGCGAGCTTGATCTGCTTGGAGCGCATGAAAGGAAAATCCTCCGTCTCCAAGCTGTCATTGGTCAAGCGCTGCAACAGCTCCCGCGACCGAGGCCCGGCCACGTTAAACCCGCAGAGCTTCTCGGTCAGGCTTTTAAACGTGGTCCCCTCGGGCAGCGGCACCTGCTTCCAAAACCGTTTGTGATACCGCTCGGCCATCCCCGACCCAATGATCAGAAACGCCTCCTTCCCCGTCCGCGTAATCGTGAAATCGCCGGCGATCCCTCCCCGCTTCCCGATCAAGGGCGTCAAACAGGATCGCCCGACCGCCTTTGGCGCGTAATTCGCAAAAACGGCGTTCAGCCACGCCTCCGCCCCCGGCCCTTCCACGCGATACTTAGCGAAGTTCGAGATATCGATGATCCCCGCATTCTCCCGCAGCATCCGGCACTCGCGGCCCACGCTGTCAAACCACGGCTGGCGATCAAAGCCCGCGCTATCGGGCGTATCGGCATCGAAATAGACCGGGTGTTCCCACCCGTAATTCAGCCCAAACACGGCCCCCAGAGACTTCTGCAACTCATAAACCGGACGCATCCGCATGGGCCGCCCCGCTTCCCGTTCTTCCCCCGGGAAATGGATCGCAAAGCGGTTCGCATACTGGTCCTTCACCCGCGCCTTAGTGAAATCAGCTCCCGCCCACGGGCCAAACCGCGCGACATCCCAACCAAACATATCCTGCAGGCTCTCGCCCTCAATGATCCACTGCGCCGAGCTCAGCCCGATCCCACCCGACTGCGAAAAGCCAGGGATCATGCCGGTGCACAGAAAGTAATTCTTCAGGTCTGGATGCGGCCCATAAAGCGCCGAAGAATCCGGTGACCAGATCATCGGCCCGTTGATCACCCGCTTGATCCCCGCCGTCCCCACGA
>JBCCYG010000047.1:0-12420 GCA_039190145.1 Pseudomonadota bacterium
GCGTGCATTTCGCCTATGGCGCGCCGGTGGATGCGGTGCGCGAGACCGAGCGGGGCATAGAGATCGACCGTGGCGACCGTACCGAGCGTTTTGACGCTGTGGTCGTTTCGGCGGGCGTTGGGTCTCGGGATCTCGCAAATCAGCTGGGCGACCGAGTGAATGTCTACCCCGTGAAAGGGTATTCGATCACGGTCATGCTGCGCGATGAGGCTTCGCAGGCTGCTGCGCCGCAGGTTTCACTCCTCGATGACAAAGCGAAGATTGTGACCTCGCGTCTGGGTGCTGACCGGTTCCGCGTGGCGGGCACGTCGGAGTTTTCAGGCGAGAACCGGGATATCCGGGCGGACCGGATCAAACCGCTCGTACGCTGGGTGGAAACGCATTTCCCGGGGGTCTCGACCGAGGAAGTTGTGCCCTGGGCAGGGTTGAGGCCGATGATGCCCTCGATGATGCCGCGCGTGGGGCAGGGGCGCTCTGAGCGGGTCTTTTACAATACCGGCCACGGGCATCTGGGCTGGACGTTGAGCGCTGCCACGGCAGAGATGGTGGCGGCGGATGTGGCGCGCGTGGCGCGCGGGTCTCTTCCCGTCAAAATTGGCGGGCTCTCGCACGCATAACGCTTCTAACAGGTGCGAAACTCCCCTATGTTGTGCTCAAACACATAGGGGACACATTCCATGGATTTCGAGCAGCTCCTCCTTCAGTTCCTCGGGCAAAATGCCTTTCTCTTAGTCTTAGCCGTCTTTCTCATTGTTGTGGTCTTTGCCGGGGTGCGCATCGTGCCTCAGTCGGAGAAATTCGTGGTGGAACGCTTTGGGCGGCTGCGGTCGGTTTTGGGGCCGGGGATCAACTTCATTATCCCGTTTCTCGACCGCGTGGCGCATAGGGTTTCGATTTTGGAACGCCAGCTGCCGACGATGAGCCAGGATGCGATTACCACCGACAACGTGCTGGTGCAGGTCGAGACGAGCGTTTTTTACCGGGTGACGGAGCCAGAAAAGACGGTCTACCGCATCCGCGATATCGATGCGGCAATCCAGACGACAGTGGCCGGCATCGTGCGTTCAGAGATCGGTCGGTTGGAGCTCGATGAGGTGCAGACAAACCGCTCGACGCTGACGGCGACGATCAAGGATTCGCTTGCCACGGTGGTGGATGATTGGGGGATTGAGGTCACGCGCGCGGAACTCTTGGATGTTAACCTCGACGCACAGACGCGGCAGGCCATGCTCCAGCAGCTCAATGCAGAGCGCGCGCGGCGGGCGCAGGTGACCGAGGCGGAGGGCCAGAAACGCGCGGTGGAACTGGCTTCCGACGCGGAGCTTTACGCCGCCGAGCGGGCAGCGGAGGCGCGCCGTGTGGAGGCTGAGGCGGAAGCTTTTGCCACCGCCGTTGTGGCAGCCGCGATTGCCGAGAACGGGCTTGAGGCGGCGCAGTATCAAGTGGCTTTGAAGCAGGTCGAAGCTTTGAACGCGCTGGGCAATGGCCAGGGCAAGCAGACCATCGTGCTCCCCGCCAACGCCATTGAGGCCTTTGGCGACGCGTTCAAACTTTTGCAGGGGAAAGCGTCATGAACTTTGCATTTGCATGGTGGGCCTGGGCCGCATTTGGCCTTTTGCTCGCGATCCTTGAGATTGTCGTGCCCGCCGCGGTCTTTCTTGGCTTTGCCATCGGGGCGGGTGTAGTCGCGCTGCTTTTGGGGCTCGGAGGGCCCGCGTTTGTTGGGGGCACGGTGGGGTGGATGCTCGTCATCTTTGCGGCGGTGTCGCTCGTAGCGTGGCTCGTATTGCGCTACGTCTTTCGGCTCCGCGTGGGTGAGCAGGTGAAGGTCTGGAAGACAGATATCAACGACTGAGCGCGTTGAGGGGCCGGGAGCGAGGGGCCAGCCCCTCGCGCTCCCCGGAGGTATTTTTGGAAAGATGAAGGGCGGCTCAGTGTGCCCTGTTGGGCTGGGTCGCCTGGGGAGAGTTCATTTCCGCGAGGATCGCCTCAGCGGCGGCGCGGGGCGAGGGGGCCTTCCAGACCGGGCGGCCGACGACCACGTGGTCGGCACCATTTGCGATGGCTTCGGCAGGGGTGGTGATCCGCTTTTGGTCGCCTTTGTCGGCGCCGGCGGGGCGGACGCCCGGGGTGACGATGAGCTTGCCATCGGCTTCTGGCAGGGCGCGGATGAGGCCAGCTTCTTGCGGCGAGGAGATGACGCCATCGGCCCCCGCCTCAAAAGCGCGCCCTGCGCGTTCCATGACGAGCTCGGGGACCTCGCCCTCTTGAATGAGGGCGTTGTCTAGGTCGTTGCGGTCAAGCGAGGTGAGGATTGTGACGGCGAGGATTTTGAGGTCTTTGCCTGCCGCGCCTTCCTTGGCGGCGCGGACGACATGGGGGTCCCCGTGGACGGTGAGGAAGTCGAGGTCGAACTGCGAAAGGCCTCTAACGGCGGCCTCGACCGTTGCGCCGATGTCAAAGAGCTTCATGTCCAGAAAGATGCGCTTGCCATGCTCTGCCTTGAGCTCGTTGGCGAGCGCCAGGCCGCCCCCAGTGAGCATGCCAAGACCGATTTTGTAAAAGGAAACCGCCTCTCCCAACTGCCCGGCGAGCTCCAGCCCTGCCACGGCATTGGGAACATCCATTGCAATGATAAGTCTGTCATCCATGGTGCCCGCCTACGGGCGCGCGATTGGCAATACAACCCGTTCAGGCGGCTTTTGCCGTATCAAGGGGTTTGAGCCCCGGCGCGAATTCGAGGCGACGCTCCCCTGAGCGAATTTCGGGCATGCGTCGAAGCTGTCGGATGGCATCGCCAACTAAGAGGGCGTCTGCGGGAATGCGATTGGATAAAGGGCAGCGGCAGGAGACGGTCAGAGAGCGCGTTTCACCGGCCTTTTCGGAGATCTCAAAGCGGACATCGCCGAGGACGTTGGTCCCGTCAGAATTATAGCCGAGGCTGACAATGAGAATGTCGAGAACTATCATGCAACCTCGCTCCGCCAAGTGTTTGCGACGTTGGCAGACCGAAGTTAACGCGAGATGAAAACCTCAGCCGTTTTGCGCAAATTGCTTAAGTGCCGAGATGATTTGGCTCGGTTCCCACTCACGATGTCCCACGACGAAAAGCGCCGTTTCGATCGGGCCGGAGGGCGCCGCCAACGTGACACAGGCCCCGTAAGCGCCTCTCCGGGCATCATAGCCGACCTTGTCGATGCGGATGACTTTGCTCTTCATGACCTACTCCTTATCGTGTTGTTTCTGCTCGAATACGCAACATGTGGGCATTGGTGGCCGCTTATGCTCGCTCTCGTCCCGGCTCCGAGACTGACAATTGCGTCAGTTTCCCGTGAAGCACGAACTTGCACTCAAGGCCTTGGCATCCCATCTGAAACGTGAGGCCCAAGGGGTGTGCCGCAAGATGTGGGCACCGCAATCGGGCGCTTGAAAGAGGAGACAGCGATGAACTTGGAGAAGTTCACGGAACGCGCGCGCGGGTTCCTTCAGGCCGCGCAAACCATAGCCGCACGTGAGAGCCACCAGCGGCTTACCCCCGAACATCTATTGAAAGCCCTGCTCGACGATGGGGAAGGCCTTGCGGCCAACCTGATCACCCGGTCCGGTGGGCAACCAAAGACCGTGCTGCAATCGGTTGATGCGGCCGTGGCGAAGCTTCCCCAGGTGTCGGGCGATGCAGCGCAGGTCTATGTCGACCAGGCGTTGGCGAAGGTCCTTGCCGAAGCAGAAACCATTGCCAAGAAGGCCGGGGATGCTTTCGTTCCCGTTGAGCGCGTTTTGATGGCGCTCGCGATGGTGAAGTCCAACGCCAAGACAGCGCTGGAGGAGGGCGGGGTTTCTGCCCAGGCGCTGAATGCGGCCGTGAACGACCTGCGCAAGGGGCGCACGGCCGACAGCGCCTCGGCTGAAGATAGCTATGAGGCGCTTGAGAAATACGCCACGGACCTCACGGCACGGGCCCGGGAAGGCAAGATCGACCCGATCATTGGCCGCGATGAAGAAATCAGGCGCGCCATGCAAGTGCTGTCGCGGCGCACGAAGAATAACCCGGTGCTTATCGGTGAGCCGGGCGTGGGTAAGACGGCGATTGCCGAGGGCCTCGCGCTCCGCATCGTGAATGGCGACGTGCCCGAGAGCCTGCGCAACAAGCGGTTGCTTGCGCTCGATATGGGTGCGCTCATCGCGGGGGCTAAGTATCGCGGCGAGTTTGAGGAGCGGCTGAAAAGCGTCCTCAACGAGGTGACGGATGCCGCCGGGGAGATCGTTCTATTTATTGATGAGATGCACACACTCGTGGGTGCAGGGAAGACAGATGGGGCGATGGATGCCTCGAACCTCCTAAAGCCCGCTTTGGCGCGGGGCGAGCTGCACTGCGTCGGCGCCACAACGCTCGATGAGTATCGCAAGCATGTGGAGAAAGACGCGGCTTTGGCTCGTCGCTTCCAGCCGCTCATGGTCAATGAGCCCACCGTGCCGGATACGATCTCGATCCTGCGGGGCATCAAAGAGAAGTATGAGCTGCACCACGGGGTCCGCATTGCCGACTCTGCCCTTGTGGCGTCGGCGACGCTGTCGCATCGCTACATCACGGATCGCTTTTTGCCGGATAAGGCTATCGATCTGATGGATGAGGCGGCTTCGCGGTTGCGGATGCAGGTGGACTCAAAACCCGAGGAGCTCGACGCGCTCGATCGCCAGATCCTGCAGCTTCAAATCGAGGCTGAGGCTCTCAAGAAGGAAGATGACGCGGCCTCGAAGGACCGCCTGGAAAGCCTTGAGCTGGAGCTCTCGAACCTGCAGGACCAGTCTGCTGAGATGACCGCAAAGTGGCAGGCAGAGCGGGATCGGATGGCCGGCGCCCAGCAGCTCAAAGAAGAGTTAGATCGCGCACGGGCGGAGCTAGATCGCGCCAAGCGTGACGGCGACCTCGCTAAGGCGGGTGAGCTGTCTTATGGCATTATTCCCGATCTCGAAAAGAAGCTCGGCGAGGCGGATGACGCCGAAGACGTGATGGTCGAAGAGGCCGTGCGGCCCGAGCAGATCGCGCAAGTCGTCGAGCGGTGGACGGGTATTCCGACATCCAAGATGCTGGAGGGCGAGCGTGAGAAGCTCCTTAGGATGGAGGACGCGCTCCACGGTCGCGTGATCGGCCAGGAGGCAGCCGTACGCGCCGTATCAAACGCTGTGCGTCGGGCGCGCGCGGGTCTGAATGACGAAAACAGGCCGTTGGGCTCCTTCCTCTTCCTCGGGCCTACGGGTGTGGGTAAGACGGAGCTGACGAAGGCCGTGGCCGAGTTCCTCTTTGATGACGACAGCGCAATGGTGCGCATCGACATGTCTGAATTCATGGAGAAGCACGCCGTGGCTCGCCTCATCGGCGCGCCGCCGGGATATGTGGGCTATGATGAAGGCGGCGTTCTCACCGAAGCTGTCCGCCGGAAACCCTACCAGGTCGTGCTCTTTGACGAAGTGGAGAAGGCGCATCCGGATGTCTTTAATGTGCTCTTGCAGGTTCTCGATGACGGGATGCTGACCGACGGTCAGGGTCGAACGGTGGACTTTAAGCAGACGCTCATCGTGCTGACATCTAACCTCGGAGCGCAGGCATTGAGCCAGCTCCCCGATGGCGCGGATGCAAGCCAAGCGCGGCGCGACGTCATGGACGCGGTTCGGGCGCATTTTCGGCCGGAATTCCTCAATCGGCTGGATGAGACCATTATTTTCGACCGACTTGGACGGGCCGATATGGGCGGGATCGTTGATATCCAGCTTGAGCGCCTCGCGAAGCGCCTCGATAGCCGCAAGATCACGCTCGATCTAGATGAGGGCGCACGGAAGTGGCTTGCAGATGAGGGCTACGACCCGGTCTTTGGGGCGCGGCCTCTTAAGCGAGTGATCCAACGCGCTCTGCAGGACCAGCTTGCCGAGATGATCCTCGCGGGTGACGTAGCGGATGGCGAGACGATCACCGTGAGCGCAGGCGCAGACGGGCTCATCGTGGGTGACAGGCTCTCAGCAACGTCACGGCCTATGGAAGGCGGCGCCATCATTCACTGAAGTATCCCCGCCCGGAAATCCGGGCGGGGACTATTCTTAGAACAAGAAGTCGTCGGCGCTCAGATCATGGGCGTCAATGCCTTCAAGCACGATCCTTGTGTGCTCCAATTTGATCTCGGTATCGTGGCCGCGATCTCGGATGTTGTGGGCGATATCGTCAAAACCATCCTCGAAGCCAAAGGCGGTGAGATCGATAAGATCTTCGCCTTGTTTGAAGTCGACGATGACGTCCCGCGCGTCACCCGCTTGGAACACGAACGTATCCTCACCGCGACCGCCGGCGAGGATGTCACGCCCGGTGCCGCCTTCGAGGATGTCGTTGCCGCTGCCGCCGGAAAGCTTGTCACGTCCATGACCGCCTGTGAGGATGTCATTTCCGCTATTGCCGTTGAGGATGTCGCGGCCCATGCCGCCCATAACCATGTCATCGCCGCTGCCGCCATGGAGTTTGTCTCGGCCATTGCCGCCGTCGATGGTGTCATCCCCAGAGCCACCGAAGATGATGTCGGCGCCCTTTCCGCCGTCCGCCATATCGCTACCGCGCCCTGCAAGGATCGCATCTGCACCGTTTTCGCCAAGAATATGATCATCGCCTGCGCCACCTCGGATGAGGTCGCGACCGTCGCCGCCGAGCACCACGTCGTCTCCGACCCCGGCCCAGATGACGTCAGCCCCGCCTTTGCCATCGATGAAGTCGTTGTCGCGGCCGGTTCGGATCACCTCGCTGCGATCTTCGCCGATAACGAAGTCGACCTTGCCGGAGCCATCGCTCTGGAGGATGTCGGCCGGAATGAGAACGCCATCGAGTACATGGAGAACGCCGTTGGCGGCCTGGATATCTGTGGCAATGAGAGTTGGGTTAGGAAGGTCAGGATCGAGATCGACCAGTTCGGCGCCATTGGGCGAGATTTGAGCCCCGGCCAATGTGTCGATGGGAGCACCGGTGAGGACCTGGCTTGCCTGCAGGCTTTCGTCGGCGACGTGGTAGAGCAGGATCGTTTCAAGGAGCGGGATCGGGCTGGCCCCTTTAGACAGCAGCCGGAGTGAATCCACGATGTAGTCAAATGCTTCGCCCTCGCCCTCGCCGTCGCCCTGGAAGCCAAGCGTTTGAGCCAGGCTGATGAAGGCCGCATCATTGGGGGCAAAGACGGTGAGATCGGCATCGGGATTGTTCAGATCGTCGGCGAGGTCCGCTGCGACGACGGCCTCGCGCAGGAGATCGAAGTCAGAATTGTTGGTGTCGAACCCTGTGCCGCTCTCGAGCACGATCTCGGTGAAGGTTTTGGCGTCATTCCCGGGCAAATCGATGGGCAGAAGAACGTTATCGATGGCGTGAACGATCCCGTTCGTGGCCATGATGTCGGGGACAACGATGGAGGGGTCGATCAGGTCGGGCTCGTTATCGACCAGTGTCGGCCCATCGATGGTGATGTTTGGCCCAAGCAGCGTGGCGAACGTGCCCTCGGTGTCGAGTTCTTCCTTCGTCCTTCCGCCGGGGAGGACATGGTATTCGACCACCGCGCGGAGCGTGCCAACATCGACATTTTCGACGAGAAATGTGGTGACGGCGGCGGTGTCGGTGGTGTCTCCACCAAATCCGAGATCGGCGGCGAGTTGGCCGAAAGCGGCGTTGGTGGGGGCAAAGACGGTGAGGTCCCCTGGACTTGTGACCGCGCCAAGAAGGTCGGCGTCGGTATTGGCATCGATGAAGTTGATAGCATCCACGAGGATGCTGAAGCCGCCATCGATAGCGGTTTGACCAATGGTTTGCATGATTTTTGTTCCCTTATTCTCTCGTTACGAGCTGATTGCGGACAAGCTGCCTGACTGTGGGTAGCTGCCGGTTTACGCTGGGGAATTTTGGTCGGATGCTGATCACGAAGCCGTTGAAATAGTGGATGTGATCACACCGGGCGCTAAGCGCGCCGGTTTCTAAAAGTCTCGTAAAATCGTAGTAACGCTTGTGTCAGAATTTTGCGCCCAATCGGCGGCTATCCGCTTGAAATGGGAGGACTATTTCGTCTTTTCAAGGGGTGCGTCGGAGCGAGGGGAGCCCGATGCCAGTGCTTTCAAAGCCGCCATCGACGGCGATGAGCTGGCCGGTGACATAGCTTGCGCGGTCTGAGGCAAGGAAAGTGATGACCTCTGCGAGCTCCTGCTCTGTCCCGTAGCGATTGAGGGGGATTGCATCGTGGTAGGCGTCGATGATGTCTTGAGTATGCACGGCCATGGCGAGCTTGGTTCGGACGGGGCCGGGTGCGACAGCGTTGGCGCGGATGCCGTACTCGCCAAGTTCCGCGGCTTGCTGTTCCGTGAGGGCGATCACGGCAGCCTTTGAGGTGCCGTAGGCGACGCGCAATGTGGAGGCGCGGAGGCCCGAGATCGAAGCGATATTGACGATGGCACCTTTCGTCTTTTTGAGCTCTGGGACGGCCGCTTGGCTGACCAAGAATGTGCCGTCGAGATTGACGCTCATCACGCGGCGCCAACGCTCGAAATCTGTCTGCTCTATAGGCCCGAAATCAGCGATGCCGGCATTATTGATGAGCGCGTCGAGGCGGCCAAACCTGGCAACGGTCTCTCGGATCATCTGGGGCGCATGCTGTGGGTTTGAGATGTCGAGCGGGAGAGCCAGCGCGCCCTCGGGCGCGGCTTTCGCGAGCTCATCGCCATCCCAGTCCACGAGGGCCACTTGCCAGCCTTGTTCGAGGAATAGCTTTGCTGTGGCAAGACCGATGCCGCGGGCGGCGCCGGTGATCAGGGCGGTCTTTGTCATGGAGGGGAGCTAATCGCCCCGAGTAGCGAGGCGCAAGTAACTCCGCGCGGCATGAACACCCCAAAAGAAGAGGCCCCGCCGAAGGGCGAGGCCTCAAACCAATTCCAGACGCGATTAGGACGCTTCGGGAAGGATCACTTTGTCGATCACGTGAATGACGCCGTTGGACGCTTCGATGTCAGCGGACACCACGGAGGCGTCGTTGATCATCACGCCGTTGTCGAGGTCGATCATGATCTCGCCGCCCTGGACCGTTGCAGCCATCATATCGTCGGAGAGGTCCGTGGACATCACCTTACCTGGCACAACGTGGTAGGTCAGGATGCTGACGAGCTGGTCCTTGTTCTCCGGCAGGAGCAGGCTCTCTACGGTGCCCTCGGGCAGTGCAGCGAATGCCTCATCGGTCGGCGCAAAGACAGTGAACGGGCCGTCGCCCTTAAGGGTGTCGACGAGGCCTGCAGCAGTTGCAGCGGCAAGCAGCGTCTCGAACGAGCCAGCTTCGGCGGCCGTGTCGACGATGTCTTTCGAGCTACCCATAGCAAACGCGGTGGTTGCCATGGCTGCGGACGCGGTCAGTGCGAAGAGTGTCTTACGGAACATCAATGTCTCCTTGGGTTAATCGACGGATAATCCGCCGGATGCCGTTGTTATGTGTTGGATTTACTGGGTTTCCAGTGGCGAGATGCTGCTCAAGGCAGGGCCTCGCCTGTTGATTACAAAGGGCGCAGCGCTAAGCAGCCCGCCTTGGGCGCCTCCAGTAACAAAGCTGTTATAAATGCCCCGATTTTCGTGAACATCGCCAGGCTTTTAAGAGCCCCAATATTGACTGTTACAGCGGCGCACGTCCCTGTCAGGTGAGTTGCTTTGTGGGCATCCATGCCCTTCTTTACACGCAGCACGACTTGAGGAGGCAGGCATGGCCCACCGCTGGAAGAACGATCTCACCTGGAATGATGTCACGCCGGAAGCTGCCTGGCTCAATCGGCGCCAGATCATTGCAGGGGCGTTGGGCCTGGGCGCTGCGTCGATCGCGGGGCCACTCGCCGCACAGGTGAGCCAGGACCTGGAGCCGAATACGTGGGAGGAGATCACCTCTTACAATAACTTCTATGAGTTCGGGACGGGCAAAGAAGACCCGGCGCGCAATGCTGGCCAGCTCACAACGGCGCCTTGGCCGATTGTTGTGGACGGGCTTGTCGATAACCCTGGCACTTATGATGTGACCGAGCTCATCGCCGATCTCGACGTGGAAGAGCGCATCTACCGTTTCCGCTGCGTGGAGGCCTGGTCGATGGTGATCCCTTGGAACGGGATCGAGCTGAAAGACATCCTAGATCGCGTGGGCGTCCAAGAGGGGGCCAAATACGTGGCTTTTGAAACCCTGGTGCGTCCTTCCGAAATGCCGGGCGTTCGAACGGCGGTGCTTGACTGGCCCTATCGCGAGGGGCTCCGGCTCGATGAGGCTATGCACCCGCTCACGATGATGGCCACGGGCATTTATGGCCGGACCATCGCCAACCAGAACGGCGCGCCGATCCGGCTCGTGGTGCCGTGGAAGTACGGATTTAAGAGTATCAAGAGCATCGTGCGGATCACGCTCACCGAAGAAGAGCCGCCGACGAGCTGGAACATGGCTAATGGCCGTGAATACGGATTCTTTTCCAATGTGAACCCAAACGTGGATCACCCGCGGTGGTCCCAGGCGACTGAGCGCAAGATCGGCGGTGGTCTTTTCGCCCGCCGGCAGCCCACGCTCATGTTCAACGGATACGAAGCAGAAGTTGCGAGCCTTTATGAGGGCATGGACCTAAGCGTCTTTTACTAACCTGTCACATTCATCATCGCTGCGTGACGATCCCTACCGCAGCGCAGGATCACCCCCATGTCAGCCATCGAGCAAAGAAAGCTGAAAGACATGACCGTCGCCCCGATCAATCGTTTTGCGCGCAAGATGCCGACCTGGCCGATTTACCTCTTCGCGCCAGTGCCGGTGATTTGGATCTATTATGAGGGGATCACCGGCGGTCTGGGCGTGGACCCGACGAAGACGATTGAGCACCAGCTCGGTGTCTGGTCGCTGTGGATCCTGATCGCGGGTCTAGCGATCACGCCGCTCAAGGAGCATGTAGGCGTGAACCTCGTGAAGTTTCGCCGCGCCATCGGCGTCACAGCCTTCTTTTACGTGCTCGCGCATATGTTGACCTGGCTCGTCCTTGATGTGCAGTTCCAGGGCATCTGGGCGGATATCGTGAAGCGACCTTATATAACGGTCGGCATGGCGGCCTTTGCTTTGATGATCCCGCTGACGTTTACTTCTAACAACTGGTCGGTGCGAAAGCTGGGGGCGGCAACCTGGCGGAAGCTCCATAAGGCGACGTATGCGGTGCTGATCCTCGGGGCTTTGCACTGGCTCCTTCTTGTGAAGGGTTTCCAGTGGGAGCCGATCATCTACTCCGCTGTAATCGCCTTTTTGCTTTTGGCGCGCGTGAAGTGGCGGCCGTTGGGTGCGCGTGTTCGGGCTTGATCTCGCCTGTCTCTTCATTGTGAGTTTTTCATCAACCGCAGTCGGGTAGTGTCTTCCTAGTCTATTCTATGGAGACCCCCATGCGTTCACTCATTGCTTTGCTTCTCATGACCACCACTGCTGCGGCGGAGCTCGTGGAGGTGCCAACTTCAAAGTCTGTTGATGCGGCGACGGAAGCATTCGTTGCTGCCGTGGAAGGGGCGGGCGCGCGCGTCTTTGCGGTAGTCGACCATGATGGCGGGGCAGAGAGCATCGGCACGCCCATTGATGACGTCCATCTGGTGATCTTCGGAAATCCGCGCGTGGGGACGTCCGCGATGGAGATCAGCCCGCTTGCCGGGCTGGCGCTGCCACTCCACGTTTTGATTTATGAAACCTCTGAGGGTGAGGTGCGTTTTGCGTACGAGGACCCATCCAAGCGCTTGGCCGACCTAGCCGGAGAGCCTTTGCCCGCGGCGGTAACGGATCCCATGATGAAGGCATTGGGTGGTCTCACGGCAAAGGCTGCTGAGTAATCTAAGAGACTCGCCTCGCGGATTCGCGTGAGTCTCGCCAGGATTCTAAGAGTTTTGCGTCGCGAGTCTGCCTTTGGCTGTGGGTAAGCTGGGGATAACCACAAAATATGGGGCCAGCGCCGAGCTGGTCGGGTATGAAAGTTGCGAATGGCCCCTACGTCGCCGACGCAAAGTTACCCCAAAGCACTGAAAACACGAAAAAAACCGGGTCAGGCATAAAAAATGCGCTTTCCGCGAAAAAAGCCCTTGCGGACTACAGGCCCCATCCGTAAATACCCCTCCACCGGCGGCGCTGAGGCGCACGGCGGGACGCCAGAGCGACCACCTAGTGAGCGGGACGGCAACAAAAACTGAGGCAACTGAGGCGGGGCGCGCCAGAAAGTAAAGGGCGCATCCAGTCGATTTTGTCTCTACGCTATTTGAAATCGATAGTATCTGAAGAGATATGTGGGCGGTTTGGTTCATTCGATGAACAAACAACTGCATATCGACTTACTAGGACTTCGGTCCGATGATGTAAGGTCAGCTTCACTGTTTGAACGGTTCAA
>JBCCYG010000048.1:0-12050 GCA_039190145.1 Pseudomonadota bacterium
CTCAATCAGGCGGAGATGATCCCCAATGACTGGCACCTGATCTGGCAGGATACCGGGGAGCGGGGCGAGACCCAGCGGGTGACGATCCGCCTCGACCGCGATGTCGTGCGGTTCTTTAAAGCGATGGGGCCGGGATATCAGACGCGGATGAACCGGGTGCTGCGGGCCTTTATGCTGACCCGGCTCGCGCGCATCGTGGACGGGCCAGAGGATGCGGCGCGTTAGGGTCGCGGCTCGACGTAAAAGACGACGGGGACCTCGCCCGCATTCTCGAAAACGAGCGTGGCGCTGATCTGGTCGCCTTCCTCCCACGGGGCGGTGAGGCTCTCGAAGTCGATATGGAGCCCGCCGGGGAGGAGCTCGGTCGCCTGGCCCGCCGGGAGTGGGACGGGGGCGGTGAGGGAGACGCCGTTGTCGCCGGTGACCTGCAGGAGCGTGTCTGCGGCGCCGTCATTGACGAGGATGACATAGCCCTCGGCGGTGGGGCCTTGGGTCTCGTAGGCGAAGGGGTGGTCGATGGTGATGCCGCTCACGCGGTATTCGTGGGCGAGTGCAGGCGTGGCGAGGAGGAGGAGGGGCAGGAGGATGCGCATGGGAGCCTCTTTGTGAGGATGCGCATTTGTGCCTTGGAATGGCGGTGGGGTGAACCCCACCCTACGGCGAGTGGTTCGGATCGGCGCCCCTTAGCTGGCGTTTGGCGGTAGGGTGCCCTTCAGCCCACCGTTTCGGATGGTGCGCGGTGCGGCACCCTACGGGTGTTCGTATGTGCAGAGGCCAGCGCCCGGCCGACCTGGAGGGCCTGTGCGTTGGTGGGGCTGAGCGCGATGTCTTTGGTTCGCGCTTGTGGTCGGAGCGGAGGAGCGCCCGCCCTCCGGGGGGAGGTCGGTCGGGCGCGGGCCGGCGGTGCCGACCGGGTACTGCTAGACCGTATTTTTCTTCTTTCTTTCCAGATATGTCTCGGTGACAAAATCCACGAATGCAATTGCGCTGGCCGCAGCGAGACGGGCGTGCCTTGGTTGTAAACCTACATGTTGTGCTCCGCGACCATGACCGCTCCCGTACAGGCCTCGGAGAGATGCAATGCCATGAGTAATTGACGCCAGGTTCTGTAGCGTTCGCTTAATCTGATCTGCCCCTTTCGCCTCTGCCGGGACGCCTTCTGGGACTAGAGCCAGTTCCCTACAAAGTTTCTTTGTCAGCGTCGGTAAGTCATCGGCCTTCTCTGCGCGAACATCGCTTTCAAGTTCCGCAAGAATTGCTTTGCAGCAGGACTCGATCAAGTCCTTTGCGGTTCCAATGGCAAGAGCCGGGTCGTTATTCACTGCTGAGTTGATGCGTTCTATTTCGCTTTGCATCCAATTCGAGGTTAGTACTTGAGCTGCACTTCTTGCGCGGTCAATTTGGCTGCGAAACTCCCCCAGCTTTCGTGCTACGAAAACCGACCGCCCTGCAATCTTCTTTTCGGGTACTAGGTTCCATCCGCAATCTGCAATTTGATCGTTGTAATGCGCCACTAACGATTGAGCGGACTCTTTGTTTGGCCGCACGACTGGGTGCACTGTTTCACATAAAAAATCTAAGAACTTCTGATCTGGACAATGCAAAAGATCAAAGCGCCGATCCGAAAAGACCCAATCGTCTTCCCAGTCAAAGTTGTTTTCCCTGTGCTGCCAGATGTCGCCCTCAGCGGTTTCAAAGCGTTGGTCAGTAGAAGGGAGTAAATCTAGGAGATATAGCCTACTTAGGAAAGCAATATCCCCAAGTTCGCCGCAATACAGTATGCCCTCAATACGAAGGCCATCAAAAATGTTGTTTCTAGTTTGGGTCGAAATGGAGTTGTCTATGGTCTTCCTACGCCTCAAACATCCAACTCCTCCACAAACCTCGCGTTCTCCTGGATGTACTCGAACCGCTTTTCGGGCTTTTTGCCCATGAGGCGCTCCACCAAATCGGCGGTTTCGCCGGGCTCTTCGTCGCCGACAGTTACTCGGATCAGCTTGCGGGTTTCGGGGTTCATGGTGGTTTCTTTGAGGTCCTTTGCGTCCATTTCGCCCAGGCCTTTGAAGCGGCTGACGTCGATTTTGCCTTTGCCGCCCAAGCCTTTCTCGAGCCATGCGTCCCGCTCACGCTCGTCGATGCAATAGACGCGTTTGGCGCCTTGGGTCAGGCGGTAGAGGGGCGGGCAGGCGAGGTACAAATGGCCTGCGTCGATCAGGGGGCGCATTTGGGTGAAGAAGAAGGTCATCAAGAGCGAGGCGATATGGGCGCCGTCCACATCGGCATCGGTCATGATGATGACTTTGTCGTATCTGAGATCATCGAGGACGAATTTTGTGCCGATGCCGGTGCCGAGGGCGTCGCAGAGGTCCTTGATCTCGGCATTGGTGGAGATCTTGTTCGATGCGGCGCCGAGGACGTTGAGGACCTTGCCGCGCAGGGGGAGCATGGCCTGGTAGGTGCGGTCGCGGGCCATTTTGCCGGAGCCGCCGGCGCTGTCGCCCTCGACGATGAAGAGCTCGGTGCCTGCGCGGGCCTGCTGCGAGCAATCGACGAGCTTGCCCGGGAGGCGGAGCTTTTTGGTCGCGCTTTTGCGGGCGGTTTCTTTCTCCTGCTTGCGGCGCAGGCGTTCTTCGGCGCGCAGGATGAGGAAGTCGAGGATGGCGCCCGCCGATTTGGTGTCGGCGGCGAGCCAGTTGTCAAAGCGGTCGCGCACGGCCTGTTCGACGAGTTTCTGCGCCTCGGTGGTGGCGAGACGGTCTTTGGTTTGGCCGACGAATTCGGGTTCGCGGATGAAGCAGCTCACGAGCGCGCAGCCGCCGGTGGTGAGGTCGTCGCGGGTGATCTGCGCGGCTTTCTTGTTGTTGGCGAGCTCTCCATAGGCGCGCAGCCCGCGGAGGATGGCGGCCCAGAAGCCCGCCTCGTGCGTGCCGCCCTCGGGGGTGGGGACGGTGTTGCAGTAGCTTTGGATGAAGCCGTCGCGGATGGGCGTCCAGTTGATGGCCCATTCGACCTTGCCGGGGGTGCCGAAACGCTCTTGGAAGTCGACGGTGCCCGAAAACGGTTGGTCGGCATAGGTGGTGGCCTGGCCTAGGGTTTCGTTGAGATAGTCTGTCAGCCCGCCGGGGAAGTGGAAGGTGGCTTCTTGGGGGGTGTCGCCGTCGGCGATGGCGCTCTTCCAGCGGATTTCGACGCCGGAGAAGAGGTAGGCCTTGGAGCGGATGGATTTGAAAAGCCGCGCGGGTTTGAAGCGGTGGTGGCCGAAGATGTCGGCGTCGGCGTGGAAGGTGACGGTGGTGCCACGGCGGTTGGGGGCGGCACCGATTTCTTCGACGGGGCCCACGGGCAGCCCGCGAGAGAAGCGCTGTTCATAGAGTTTGCGGTCGCGGGCGACCTGGACGACCATGCTGTCGCTGAGCGCGTTGACCACGGAGGCCCCCACGCCGTGGAGGCCGCCCGACGTCTGGTAGGCTTTGCCGGAGAATTTGCCGCCCGCGTGGAGCGTGCAGAGGATGACTTCCAAAGCGCTCTTGTCCGGGAATTTCGGGTGCGGGTCGATGGGAATGCCGCGGCCGTTATCGCGGATGGTGATGGCGTAGTCGTCGTGGAGCTCCACCTCGATGCGGTTGGCGTGGCCCGCCACGGCCTCGTCCATGGAGTTGTCGAGCACTTCGGCCACCATGTGGTGCAAAGCGCGCTCATCGGTGCCGCCGATATACATGCCGGGGCGTTTACGGACGGGCTCGAGCCCCTCGAGGACCTCGATGGAGGAGGCGTCATAGCTCTCGGAATGGCTCAAAAGATCGTCAGCCATAGGGTATCACCGCTCTTTTTGTTATTTGCGACGAGTATGGCAGAGCCTGCAGGGTGGGGGAAGGGAAGTCGCGCGTTTAGAAGCCGACTTGGGGTGCTAATGTCGGCGACCTAAGCGCTTCGTCGGTAACTGAGCGCCGAAGAGTTAGTGTTTGGCCGTCTACATCAAGCGTTTGAGGCACGAAGATCAAACCTGATTCCGTTGTGAACATACCCGGTTCGCATACCGAACAGCCCGCTGGACCGCCGACGACAGGCGAGTTGCATGCAGGGTCGACAAATGGATCGCACGTCGGTGCCTCCCCTCCTCCATTGCTCTCGGCCAATATCTTTGCGGCCTGCACGGCGTTCGCATATGCGTCTAAGTCGAGTTCAGCGGTTTGGCCCACGGCTCCCAGGGGGAAGAGTGTAAGAGCCAACAGTGCGGCAATACGCAATTTGACGGACTGGGATCGCATAGCTCTCTCCTACGAGGCGGTTCTCGGACACTTCGGTCAGCCTTGGTGCTATATAGGCGGTTTTGTCGTCCATGTGAATGAGGCGCAGCCTCTCCTGCGAGGCAAGTGTATAGAATTGCTGAACAAATGCCGCGCCAGTCTCCTCTTCCCCCGCCGCATTGAGACGGCAAAAAACTGTCCGTCCCGCACCAGCCTTCCAAATTGCTTGGGAGTGTTCGAGACCTAGAGCCTTTCCTCCCTGAACAGCAGATAGGATCACAATTAGCACGGCGCTGGCGCTTGATATGATGCCCCACACTTCAGTCATGAGGGATCGGAATGCCCAGAGGATAGATGTGAAGATGAGGACGAGAATGAAGGCCGCGATGACGCGGCCGTCAGAGGTAAGTTCGATCGCACGATAGGTGAAGTCGAAAGCGTTTACGTCGGTCTGAGAAAGAGAAAGTCCGAAGCTCCGGAAGAACGTGTTTGAGTAGCTATAGCCCAAGATAAATAGACCAAAGCCGATGGCAGACGCGATGAACTTCATCACGTCTACGTTGATGTCCTTCCACTTAGTGTCTCTGAGTGCAGCTAGAATGTCGGCCATAAAAACTTTGCGAACTTCGCCACTTAGACCGTGATCATGACGCTTTACGAGCATTCCGGCAAGAAAATATGCTTAAGGTTTAGTGGTAGCTAGTCTCGGAACACCTTGGTTTCTTTTGAGAGGTTGCGTGCTTGTTGGGCGTCTCGCCTTTCGCTCTGCCCTGCGCGCGGGCTCGTAGATAATTAAGAGGCTTGGCGATACTCAATGCTTGCTCTTTTCCGGGCAACGGAATGTAGCGGCAAGAGAGTCGTTTTTTGGACAGGACGAATAGTGATGAATGACCAAGCGCCGGAGGGTGTGGGCCGGGCGATCTCGGAAGTGCCGGATTGGCGGTATCTTTTGCGCGAGGTCTATGAGCTTTACCGGTTCATGTCCTCAGGGGGCTCAAAGCCGATCCGAGCGCATCAGCGGGCGGTGCGGGAGGCGATTAGCCGGGCCTTGAAGGCGCACCCACGGGTGGTGCTGCGGGAGCCGCATCAGCTCCCGGTTACAGCGCATCTGACGCGGGCCATGAGCGAGGGCGGCGATGGGGCAACGCGGCCGGCGGTGCGGGCGTTGCGCGCCATCTCTGGCGATCTGAGCTGGGAGTACGGCTATGATAAGATGCCACGCGGGTTGGCGCGTTCTTACGGCTATGCGGAGATCGCAGGGCCGCGGGGGCCCGTCGTCACCGACGAGCTTATCGTGGGCATCGTGCTATTCGCGCCGGGCTGCATCTACCCCGCCCATGCCCATGATGGGATCATGGAGAGCTATGTGTGCCTGTCTGGGGCGGTGAGCCAGAACAACCAGGGCGTCTACGCGCCTGGCTCGATGATCTTTAACCCTGCGGGGGCGAAGCATCGGATCACGGTCTCTGAAAGCGAGCCGGCTTTGCTGGCCTATGCGTGGACGGGGAATGCCGAGGTCTTGCGGGCCAACAAGATGGAGCTGCGCCGGAAGTAGGGCGCCTGGCTGAAGCCTGGCATACGGGCTTGCGGTTCCGGAGCGCAGTGCGCACCCTGCGGTGGAGCGTAGGGAGGCGTGCGATGCGGATTTTATTCACCGGTGGGACGGGGAAAGCGGGGCGGCATGTGGTGCCTTATCTTGTGGAGCGGGGTCACACGGTGCTCAATGCCGATTTGGAGCCGCTCGACCACCCCGGTGTGAACAACATCAAGATCGATATCAGTGATCCCGGGCAGGTTTTTTCGACGATGCAGGCTTACGCCAATTTCGACGAGCTTGAGCGGGGGGAGGGGATGCCTGCCTTTGACGCGGTTGTCCATTTTGCGGCCATGGCGCGCATTTTGATCGTGCCGGACAATGAGACCTACCGGATCAATGTCATGAGCACCTACAACGTCATCGATGCGGCGCTCAGGATGGGGGTGAAGAAGGTGATCTTCGCCTCCTCGGAGACGGTCTATGGCATCTGCTTTTGGGACGGCCCCAAGGCGCCTGCCTACCTCCCCATCGATGAGGAGCACCCGACCGTGCCGCAGGACACTTATGCGATGTCTAAGGTGGTGAACGAGGCCACGGCGCGGTCGTTTCACGCGCGGACGGGAGCGGATATCTATGGGCTGCGGATCAGCGAGGTGATGGAGCCCTACGAGTACCCCGAGAAGTTTCCTGGCTTCGCAGAGGACCCCTCCGTGCGGCTCAGGAATAATTTTTGCTACATCGATGTGCGCGACCTCGCCACGATGGTGGAGCGATGCCTGGAGGTTGACGGGTTGGGGTATGAGGTCTTCAATGTGGGCTCGCCAGACCTTTCCGTGCCGGTGACGACCTCTGAGCTGATCGCGGAATACTATCCTGGCGTGGAGGTGAAGCGGGAGATGAAGCCTGACGAGGCGTTTTACTGCTCGGACAAGGCGAAGAAGGTGCTGGGCTGGCGGCCCGTTCATTCCTGGCGCGACGAGATTTGATGGATATTCGCGAAGCTGTGCCGTCGGATGCGGAAGCGGTGAGCGCGATGCTTTATGCGCTTGTGGCGGTGGGGAAGCGAACACGGCCATCGGACGTCGAGTTTGTGCGGGAGGTTTATATTTCGAGCCCGCTCGGCATCTGCACGTCGGTGGCTGTTGAGGGCGATGACATGCTGGGCATCCAGATTTTGAACCACGCCTATGAAGGGAACCCGTATGGTGCGCCGCTGGGCAGTGGGACCATCGGCACCCATGCCGCCCCATGGGCTGCGCGGCGGGGCGTGGGGCGCGCGCTTTTTCAAGCGACCCTCGCGGCCGCGCGGGTGGCGAAGCTGAAGACGATTGAGGCGTTTATCCACAAAGATAACGCCGAAGGTCACGGATACTACGCGGCGATGGGGTTTGAGCCCTTGCGCGAGGATGGCGACGCGCTGGTGCGCGCGTTTACGCTCTAAGCTGCACTTGCGGTAGCGCGCGGGCGGGCGTATGCGCCCCGCATGGCGACATGGCAGGAATACCGCCCCGAAGTGAGGGCTATGCTTGGGCTTGGGCTCCCCCTGGCGGGGAGCCTTGTGGCGCAGGTGGGGCTTGGGGCCACGGATACGCTCATGATGGGCTGGTACGGGGTTCCGGAGCTCGCTGCGCTGACGCTGGCGACATCGTTCTTTTTTATCCTGTTTCTGGCAATTTCGGGGTTTTCCTGGGCGGCGCTTCCGATGATCGCCGCGGCGGCGGCGCAAGGAGATGATCGGCAGGTGCGCCGGGTGGCGCGGATGGCGTTTTGGCTCGTCACGTTTTTTGGGGCGCTGTGCATCGTACCGCTTTGGTTTGCGGAACCGATCTTGCTGGCGCTGGGGCAGGAGCCGGAGACGGCGCTGCTTGGTCAGTCCTATCTGCGGATCGCCTGTTGGGGCATGTTCCCGCAGCTTTGGATTACGGTGCTTAAAAGCTATCTCAGCGCGCTGGAGCGCACGGGGATGGTGCTTTGGGTGACGGTGGTGGCCCTTTTGCCCAACGCGGCGATCAATTACCTGCTTATCTTTGGTCATTTTGGCGCGCCGGAGATGGGGGTGCGGGGGGCCGCGGTGGCGACGCTGTGCGTGGGTCTCTTTACCTTTGGGGCGCTTCTTATCTACGCGTTGCGGATCTTTCCTGAGCACACGCTGCTGGTACGTATCTGGCGGCCTGATGGGGAGATCATTGCTAAAGTCTTTCGCCTGGGGTGGCCCATTGCCATTACTTCGGTGAGCGAGGCGGGGCTCTTTACGGGCTCGGCTTTGCTCATGGGTGTTGTGGGGACGGTGGAGCTCGCGGCGCATGGGCTGGTGCTCAACATCGCGTCGCTGACCTTTGTGGTGCATCTCGGGATATCGCAAGCGGCCACTGTGCGCGCAGGGCGGGCCGTGGGGCAGGGATCGCTTGAGGGCCTGCACCGCGCCGGGCGGGTGGCGGTGGCGCTGAGCATGGCCTTTGTGGGGGTCACGGTGATGCTGTTTCTTGGGCTGCCGGAGGTGCTCATACGGATCTTTCTCAACCCGAACGAGGCGCAGTTTGATGCAGTGCTCGCCATGGGGATTTTCCTTTTGGGGATGGCGGCGCTTTTTCAGCTCGTGGACGCGGCGCAGGTCATTGCGCTCGGGCTCCTGCGTGGCGTCCAGGATACCGAGGTGCCGATGTGTATGGCAGCTTTCAGCTATTGGATCGTGGGGATGCCGGTGGCTGCAGGGCTTGGCATCTGGCTGGGCTGGGGCGCGGTCGGGATCTGGAGCGGGCTCTCTATCGGCCTCGCGGTGGCTGCGGCGCTGCTGATGCGGCGCTTTTGGTGGGGTGTGGCGCGGAGCTTGCCGGGCCCCGCGCCTGCAACTTAAACTAGGCTGCGACCGGCTCCGTTACCGCGGCTTTTGTGCTGCGAGTGTTGAAGAACAGCATGTAGAGCACGGGCGCCGCGATCAGCGTAAGGATCGAGGCAAAGGCCAGGCCGCCCATGATCGTCACCGCCATGGACGAGAAGAACGCGTCGCTCAGCAGCGGGATCATCCCGAGGATTGTCGTCGCGGCGGCCAAGAGGACCGGGCGGAGACGCGAGATCGAGGCCTCGGTAATGGCATCTGCCAGCGGCTTTGACGGGTCTTCCTTGCGGGTCAGGTCGATCTCTTCCACCAGGACGATGCCGTTTTTGATCAGCATGCCGGAGAGCGAGAGCAGCCCAAGGAGCGCGGTGAAGGTGAAGGGCAGCCCGGTGCCGACCAGGCCGAGCGCCGCGCCGTTGACGGACATGGGCACGAGGAGCCAAATGATCGCGGTTTGGCGAAGCCCATTGAAGAGCAGGATCGTGATCAAGAGCATGATCAGGACAGCCATTGGGAGCTGTGTGCCGAGCGACTCTTGGGCGTCGGCGGAGTTTTTCAGCTCGCCGCCCCATTCGAAGCGGTAGCCAGGTGGTAGCTCCATCGCCTCGATCGTCTCATTGACGTCGACCTGAACCTCGGCCGCTGTAAAGCCGCGGGGGATGTCGGCGCCCACGGTGATGACGCTTTCACGGTCCACGCGTTCAATCAGGGTGTTTTGCGGCTCGAAGGTCAGGCCATCGATTGCCTGCTCCATGGGGATGAAGCCGTTTACGGCATCTGAGAAGATCAGGTAGTCGGTGAGCGCTAGGTTGCTATCCTCCGGGGCGCGGAGGATGAGGGGGATCTTCCGGTCATCTTCGCGATAGGTCCCTGTCCGGGTTCCCGTTGTGGCAAAGTTCAGGATTTGGGTGATGTCACCCCGCGATATGCCGGCCTCCTGAGCGCGAGCATCCGCATAGATCGGGCGCAGCACGAGCTCGGGCTCGGCCCAGTCGATCCGCGTATGGAGCGTATTTTCGCTGGCCGCTTCCATGCGCAGCTTAGCCTCCTCCGCCAGCTCGCGGAGAACGATAGGATCGGGCCCGAAGAAGCGTGCTTCAATCGGGGCGCCGCCGCCCGGACCGAAGGCGAGCCGTTTGGTACGGAATTGACCGTCGGTAATCGCGGTCGCTGCGAATTCCTCAATCGCGGTCATTTCATCGTTGATGATGTCGAGAGAGGCGACGCGCACGATGATGTGGCCGTAGCTCGGATTTTCATCCTCCGAGTCGTAGGTCAGCATAAAGCGCGCTGCACCATCGCCCGCGAAGGTCGTGTAGGCGGTGACGCCTTCGCGTTCGGCAAGCCATTCTTCGATGACGACGAGCTGATCGGCGGTCTGATTAACGGACGCACCCTGCGGCATCTTGTAGTGCACAAAGTAGAGGGGCGTGCTCGCATCGGGGAAGAATTGCTGGCGTACTTGGCCGAAGAGCGCAAAGCAGGCGACTGTGATGGCGATCAGAGCCACCGTCACCAGCCAGCGTAGGCGGAGCATCAGGCCCAGGAATTTCCCGTAGGCTTGGAAGATCGCGCCATCATAGGAGCCGCCGTCGCCTTCTTTGCCTTGTTTAAAGAAGTAGTGGCCGAGAAGCGGCGTGACGGTAATGGCCAGCACCCAAGATAGCAGGAGCGAGATGCCAATGACTGCGAAGAGCGAGAACATGAACTCGCCCGTAGAATCGTTGCTGAGACCAATGCCGGAGAAAGCCATGATCCCGATGACGGTGGCGCCGAGAAGCGGGATTTGGGTTTTGTTCGCGGCCTCAGCGGCGGCTTCGCGCGACGTGCGTCCGCGCGCCATGGCTTGCTGCATGCCTTCGGCCACCACGATGGCGTTGTCGACGAGCATACCCATGGCGATGATAAGCGCGCCCAAGGATATGCGCTCCATCTCGATGGAACCGAGGGCCATGAAGAGAAGGCTGCCAACCACGGTCAAAAGAAGCGTGGCGCCCACCACGATGGCGGCGCGCACGCCCATGAAAACGGCGAGGACGCCGATCACGATGGCCACCGATGTGGCAAGGTTTACGATGAAGTCGTTGACGCTTTCTTCCACCACCACGTGTTGGCGGTAGATTGGTTCCACTGAGACACCGACGGGAAGTTGGGCCTGGAGCTCTGCAAGGCGCGCATCCACGCGCTCACCAATGGCGACGATGTTTTCCGTCGCTATGCCGGCCACGCCAAAGGTAAAGGCCTCGGTGCCATTGTGGCGGATGATGACTTTGGGGTCGGTTACGCGCTCGCGTTTGATTTCTGCAAAGTCGCTTAGTGTGATGACCTCGCCGCCTACGCCGATAGAGAGCGCGGAAATAGCGGTCGTCGTATCGCTGCCGGTGGGGCGTTGGATTAGCTGCCGTCCCTCACTGCCAATAATGGTGCCGCCATCGACCACTTCGTCTGCTTCCACGAGGGCGCTCGCAATGTTGGCGGGGGCGATCCCAAGCGACGTGGTCAATGCGAGGTCTGGTTCAACGAAAATTGCCTCTTCCGGGAGACCGGAAAGTGACACGTCTTTCACCCCGTCAACGACGAGTACCTGGCGTCGCAAGAACGAGGATAGGCGGTGTATTTCGGCATCGGAATAGCCGGGAGCGGAGACCGCGTAGAAGAGGCCGTATACGTCGCCGAATGTGTCGTTGACGGTCGGTGCCAGGGCCCCATCCGGTAATTCAGCGTCATTCACCCGGTTTCGGAGTTTGGTCCAAAGCTCTGGGAGTTCTGTGCCGTCATAGATGTCTTGCATCTCGACATTGATGATGGAGATGCCGGGCTGATTGAGGGTTTCAATTTCCTCAACCTCGCCCATTTTCTGGATTTCGGATTCGAGCGGTTCGGATACTTCGATTGCCACTTCCTCGGCGGAGGCGCCGGGGTAGGGCGTTGCGACGACGGCGATTTTGATGGTGAAGGCTGGATCTTCGAGCCTCCCAAGCGTTTCAAACCCCCAATAGCCACCGAAGAGGCAGCCCAGGATCAAGAGCCATGTGTAGATGGGTTTGTTGATGGCGCCGCGTGCAATATCCATGCTCTGTTACCTCGAGAACCCGGAGAAGCGTTCAACCGCGTCACCGTCTTCAAGGAGGGCGGCACCGGCGGCGACAATCTCCATCCCCGGTTCCAGGCCCGAGAGGACCTGAACATTGCCGAAGCTGTTGGGGGTGATCTCGATTGCTTGGCGGCTCACTGTGCCTGCATCCGCACCGGCTGGTTCGAAAGTCATCACGTAGGTGGAGCCGTCGGGATCGAAGACCACGGCGGAAGACGGGATTATGATCGGCGCGTCCTGACCTGTGAAGCGCGCATAGACAGTGGCCGACGCACCGGGGAGCAGGAAGAGATCATCGGGGGGCTCCATCCCGAGTGTGATGGTGAAGGCCTGACC
>JBCCYG010000049.1:0-11859 GCA_039190145.1 Pseudomonadota bacterium
TGGGTCTTATTTCCTTCAGGTTTTTTCTTGGTGTGTTTTGTGGTGCTGAATGACTTCAGCGATGATGAAGTTGAGAAACTTCTTGGCGAATTCCGGGTCGAGATCCGCCCGTTTCGCCAAATCTTCGAGCCGTGCGATCTGGGTCGCCTCGCGGGCGGGATCGGACGGGGGAAGGTCGTGTTCAGCCTTGAGTTTCCCCACGGCCTGGGTGTGTTTGAAGCGCTCGCCCAGCGTGTAGACGAGGATTGCATCGAGCCGGTCGATGCTCTCGCGGTGCCCTGCGAGGACCTGCGCGGCCTTTTCGGTATCGCTCATGCGGCCCTCCTATGACGGTAAACGAGGTCGTCTGGTTCCGGACGCGCAGCTTCATCGTCGCGAACCGCGCCGAGGCGCGTCGCGACGGCTTGAGAGTTATAATTCTCCTGGCCGATATAGCTCACGAACGTGTCGAGCGCTGTTTCCGACCAGACATGCGCGATGAGTGCTGAAACCGCTTCGGTGGCGTATCCTTGGCCTTCGTGACCGTCAAAGAGCATCCAACCGACCTCGGGTTCAGGGAAGCTCGGCGGCTGAAGCATCCCGCAGGTGCCGATCGTCTTGCCGTCCTTGGTGATGGCCAAGACGCCAGCGGGAAGAACGTGCCAGCTCGCAATCTCCTCGCAGAAGCGTCGCCAGGTCTCGTCCTCGTCAAAAGGGCCACCCATATGCGCGGCACGCGGCGAAGTCAGCATCGCGCGAAAAGCGGGCCAGTCGCTTTGCTCAAGCGGGCGCAACACGAGGCGTTGGGTCGTAACCGTCGGCGTAGTCATGCGGCCTCCGGGTGGCGGTAGACGAGGCAAGGCTTGCCATCGGGATATTTGAGATCGGGATCGAGCACGGCGCCCATGCGCTCGGCTAGCGCCACGGAGCGGTCGTTGCCATGGGCGATGTCCGAGACGATCAAACCCCAGCCGAGCTCTTTACGAGCGTAGTCGCGGGTGGCCATGGCGGCCTCGTATGCGATGCCTTTGCCCTCAAGCGAGGCATCCCAGATGTGCCAGCCGATCTCATGGTAGTGCCAGTCGGCCGGGTAGAACGGCCCGGCGATGCCAATGCTGACGTCCGGCCCGCCCTTGAGCGTGATTGCAAAGAGACCAAAGCCCAGCAGATCCCAGTGGCCCGCGAACATGGCGAAGGCGCGCCAGGCATCGCCTTTGTCTTTGGGGCCGCCGACGCCGGAAGAGCGATTGGAGGCGTAAAACGCCTCGCAGACGGGCCAGTCGCGGGCCGCGGGTTTGCGCAGGATCAGGCGCTCGGTTTCGATAACGGCGGTCACGAGCTTAGCCCCGGGTGGCGCCAGATTGACATGGGGCCAAAGGTTTCATGGGTGTAGCGGGCTTCTTCCACGGCGCCGACGCGTTTGGCGACGCCTTCGGAGCCGGTATTGCCGTCGGCGATGAGGCTGATCGCGGTGGTCCAGCCGGCCTCGTTGTAGAGCCAGTCGCGGGCGGCGAGAGCGGCCTCGGTGGCGTAGCCCTGACCCTCGAAGCCGTTCATGACATCCCAGCCGATTTCACGCTCGGGCCAGCCTTCCGGGTTCCACGCGCCGACCATGGCGACCATCTCACCGTCTGCATTCTCCACCGCCCAGCGGCCATAGCCCCTGAGCGCCCAGTGCCCCGCCTCGGAGGCCAGAGCGCGCCACGCCTGATCCGCGTTCTTGGGGCCGCCGACGAAGGAAGATCGGTCTGACGCGTAAAACGCGCGCACGGGCGCGAAGTGGCGCTCGGCTAACGGCACCAAGGAAAGGCGCTCGGTTTTGAGAGTTGGCGGGATCATGCGGCCTCCGGATGCGCGAAGACGAGGCAGGGGCCGCTTTCTGGCTGGGTGGCGTTGGGGTCGAGGACCGCGCCTAGACGTTTGGCCACGTTAATGGAGGCTTCATTGCCCTCGGCGATGTAGCTCACGACGCGTGTCCAGCCGAGTGTCGTGCGACACCAGTCGCGGGCCGCCGATGCCGCCTCCGTCGCAAAGCCATGGCCTTCGTTCTCGCGGCGCCAGATCTGCCAGCCGATTTCATGGTCGGCCCAGCCTTCCGGGAACCAGGGGCCGATGAGGCCAATGGGGGCGCCCGTGTCTTTGCGCTCTACGGTGAAGAGCCCGTAGCCGCGGATCGTCCAATGTCCGAAGAACATCGCCGCTTTGCGCCAGCCGTCGTAGGGGGGCACGGGGCCACCCACGAACTGGCTGCGCTCCGTTTCGAAGAACGCTTGCACATGGGCCGCATCACCCGCCTCCGGCTTTCGGAGTATGAGCCGCGTCGTTTCGATCACTTCTTCTTCCCAAACCCGCTGAGACCGGGGGGGAGCTGCTGGCCGCCGCCGAGGCCGGGGAGGCCGCCTGCGCCCATGCCGCGGGGCATGGCGCCGAGTTTGCCCATTTGGGCCTGGGCCTGGGCGATTTCGGCCTCTGACGGCCCGCCCTTCATCCCGAACATGCCACCGAGTTGCTTCATGAGGCCCTTGCCACCCTTGCGGCCGAGCTTTTTCATCATGTCGGACATCTGGCGTTGCTGCTTGAGGAGCCGGTTGAGCTCTTGCACTTCGAGCCCTGCGCCTGCTGCGATGCGTTTCTTGCGAGACGCTTGGAGAATCTGCGGCGCGGCGCGTTCTTTCTTTGTCATAGACTGGATGAGCGCGATCTGGCGCTTGAGCATCTTGTCATCGATGCCTGCCTCGGCCATCTGGCCCTTCATCTTACCGACGCCGGGCATCATGGACATCATGCCTTCCATACCGCCCATCTTCATCATCTGTTCGAGCTGCATCCTGAGGTCGTTCATGTTGAACTGGCCCTTCTGGAAGCGCTTCATCATGCGCTCGGCCTGTTCCTGTTCGACGACTTCCTGCGCTTTCTCCACGAGGGAGACGATGTCGCCCATGCCGAGGATGCGGCCCGCGATGCGATCGGGCTCGAAGGTTTCGAGCGCGTCCATCTTTTCGCCGAGGCCGACGAATTTGATGGGCTTGCCGGTGACCGCGCGCATCGACAGCGCCGCACCGCCGCGACCGTCGCCATCCATCCGGGTCAGCACCACGCCGGAGATGCCGATGCGGTCATCAAAGTTCTGCGCGGTGTTCACCGCGTCCTGGCCGGTGAGGCCGTCGACGACGAGGATCGTCTCGCGCGGCTCGGCCACGTCGCGCACCTGCTCGACCTGCGTCATCAGCTCTTCATCGATCGAAAGCCGCCCCGCGGTGTCGAGCATATAGACGTCATAGCCGCCCATGGCCGCCTGCTGCTTGGCGCGTTTGGCGATTGCGACCGGGTCCTGGCCCTTGACGATGGGAAGCGTGTCGACGCCGATCTGGGTGCCGAGGATCGCGAGCTGTTCCATTGCCGCGGGGCGATTGACGTCGAGCGAGGCCATGAGGACCTTTTTGCCCTCGCGTTCGGTGAGGCGTTTGGCAAGCTTGGCCGTGGTCGTTGTTTTACCGCCGCCCTGGAGACCCACCATGAGGAGGGGGGCGGGCGGGTTGTCGATCTTGAGCGCGCCTGGCTCCCCTTCGCCTGCAAGAACGTGGACCAGCTCGTCATGGACGATCTTCACCACCTGCTGGCCCGGGGTGACCGACTTGGTCACGGCCTGGCCGGTTGCTTTCTCTTGCACCGCTTTGACGAAATCGCGGGCCACAGGCAGCGAGACGTCGGCCTCCAGCAGCGCCACGCGCACCTCGCGGAGGGCGGTTTTGACGTCCTCATCGGAAAGTGCGCCCTGCTTGGTCAGCCGGTCGAAGACGCCGCTCAGGCGATCTGACAGATTCTCAAACATGGGCCACGCCCTCCGTATTCGTTGCCATTGCCCTCAATGTGAGGGCTCCGACGCCAATTCCAAAGCCCCAAACCACTAAAGCCCAAGGTGTCAATTTGTACGGGGGCTAGAGTGCAAAGCACTAAAGCCCCCGTGGGCGCAACGCGCTGACGGGGGGCGATCCTGGCTTAAGCCTGAGGACCGGAAAGCCTGAACCTTCCGGGGTCAGGGGCGCATATGGCGGATTGGTGGCCCGTGGTCAAGCGTAGCGTCGGGTGCGACACCTTACCTGTGAGTATTTGCGGAACAAAGAAGAAGCCTGGCCGATGTCGATGGTCGCGGTGCCGGTTGATGGGGTAAGATGAGATCATGCCAGCAGCTCAGGACAAGGCGGCGCTCATCGCCGTCACCGAAAAGGATTATGCGAAGGTCATCAAGCTTATCGACGGCGTAAGCGAGGAAACCGCCCTGCAAAAGCGAGAGGAGGATACCTCGATCAAGGATGTCATCGGGCACCGGGCCCATTGGATCGACCTCTTTCTTGGGTGGCATGCCGACGGTCAGGCGGGGCGTGTGGTGCACATGCCTGCAAAAGGTTACAAATGGAGCGACCTCAAAGCCTACAATGCGGCCCTGCGGGAGATCCAGGCCGGGATGGGCTGGGAAGACGCGCGCAGTGAATTAGCCGCTGCCCACGGGAGATTGATGGCGCTGATCGATAGCCTTGATGATGCCGCGCTTTACGGCGCGCCCATGCCGGGCGGTGGCGCCAGTAAATGGACGCTGGGCCGATACGCGGAGGCCTCCGGAGCAAGCCATTACCGATCTGCGGCAAAGTTCATTCGTGCAGCGCTGAGAGCGGATGCTAAAAAATAAGACAACCCGCGGCGAGGGAGAAGCACCGCGGGTTGTCTGTTATGCGTCCTGCGTGGGAGGGAGGATCCCGCGGACTGCGTGTCTGTTGATCGTAAAGTGGGGGCGCTTCGGCTGTCTTCCAGCTTTGTGTCAGCGCCCTCACGGCTGTCTGATAGGTGTTACGTTTTCGGTCTTATGCCTTGCCGGGACGGTGGGCGTAGAAGACCACTGCCGATAAGAGCCCAAGCACGAGGGCGGGCACGAAGGATGGCCCTAAGATGAGCAGGTGAGCCAGGATCGCGCCGATCATGGTGCAGATCAGAAGGCCTGCGCCCACCCATTGCAGACCTGGCACCCAGAACAGAATGACCGAGATGCCTTCAACACCGCCAGCAAAGTAGCGGAACCACTGGCCAAAGCCGATCGTGTCAAAGACCGCGACCATGTCCGGGTTGCCGCTGAGCTTGCCGAAGGCGGCAAAGCCAAAGGCGAGGGTCAAAAGGGCCTTGAGGCCGATGAGGCCGTACTTTTTCGCGTTTTCCATCGGGGTTCCTTAAGCTGCGAGGGCGTCGACGGCGCTGGCGGCGTTTGCCATGCTGGCTTCTGCGTCGAGGGCAAGTTGATCGGCGGCGACGATGTCGACGTCTGTGATGCCGATGAAGCCCATGATATGGCGCATGTAGCCCACGGCAAAGTCGATCTCGGAGCCGACTTTGGTGCCGCCCGAGGCCACGACGAGGATCGCGCGTTTCCCTTCCAGAAGGCCTTTGGGGCCGGTCTCTGAATAGGCGAAGGTCACGCCCGCGCGGGCGATGAGGTCGACCCAGGCTTTGAGCGCGGCGGGGACGGCGAAATTGTAGATTGGCACACCGATGACGAGCGTATCGGCGGCTTTGATTTCGCTCACGAGCGCGTCGGAGAGGGCGAGGGCCTCTTGCTGGGCGTCGTTGCGTTCGTCAGCAGCCGTCCAGTTGGCGCCGAGCCAGGCCTCAGAGAGGAGCGGGAGGCCCTCAGCGAGGTCGCGGGTGACGACGGTTTCAGCGCCGAGTTTGGCGATGACTTTGTCGGTGAGGTCGCGCGTGATGGAGCCCTCTTTGCGGGCCGACGCGTCGATGCGGAGGATGGTCTTAGCCATGTCAGTATCCTTTGAATATCGCGTAAGCGATTTGTGATGGCTGCTATTTCGATCTTTGTTGTGGCGCACGCAATCTGCGATTAGAGCTACTTTATGTGAGAATTTGCACAGGACTGCGGTCATGGATAACTGGGACGAAGTGCGCACCGCCTATCAGGTGGCGAGGCTGGGCACGGTGAGCGGCGCGGCGGAGGTTTTGGGCGTGCACCACGCCACGGTGATCCGCCATATCGACGCGCTTGAGGGGCGGCTGGGGGTAAAGCTCTTTCAGCGGCACGCGCGCGGATATACAGCCACTGAGGCGGGGCAGGACCTCCTTCAGGTGGCGCAGACGACCGACGATCAGTTTTCGCAGCTCGCCGGGCGGCTCAAGGGGCGGGGAGCGTCGGTGACGGGGGAGCTTACAGTCACGTCGCTTGCGACCTTCTCCCCCATGCTGGCCCCCGTTCTGGCGGCATTTCGCGAGGAGCATCCGGAGCTTACCGTGCGCTATCTTACGGGCGATCGCCTTTTCCGGCTCGAATATGGTGAGGCCCATGTTGCGATCCGTGCGGGCTCTGTCCCCGATCAACCCGACAATGTGGTGCAGCCTTTCGTGCGGCAGGCGCTCGCGCTCTATGCAGCGGATTTTTACGCCGAGCGCCACGGCTTGCCGAAAGATGAGAGTGAGTTTGGCGATCACTTCTTTATCGGCCACGACGCGGAGACCCGCGCGCCGTTTAACATGTGGCTGCGTGAACATGTGCCGAATGACAACATTGTCTACCGGACCTCGGACAACCGATCCATGGAGGATGGCGTTGTTGCCGGGGCGGGCATTGGTTTCCTCCCGGTGAAGGTGGCGGAGCGATATAGCAACCTTACCAAGGTGGCGGGACCACGGCCGGAATGGTCAGCGCCGCTGTGGCTTGTCACCCATGTGGACCTGCACCGCACGGCGAAGGTCCAGAGCTTTCTGACGTTCCTTAAGGCGGCGTCGAAGGACTGGGAGGTTTGAGCGACGCCGCGCGCGGCCATGCCGCCATGCTGCTTTTTTCCGCGCTGGTGGCGGGGTCTTTTGCGCTGGGCGTTTTAGCCGCCAACCTTTTGGCCCCTGCCGCGCTCAACGCGGTTCGGTTTTTGCTCGCGGCACTGGTGATTGGTGCGCTTGGGCTTGCCACGGGGGCGTTCAAGCGATCCGATCTGGTCGCGCCCTGGCGGTACCTCGTGCTGGGCGGGCTCTTTGCCGTTTACTTCGTGCTGATGTTCGAGGGGCTTAAGACAGCGCCTGCGGTCTCTGCGGCGGCTGTCTTTACACTGACACCGGTGATGGCGGCGGGGTTTGGCTGGCTCCTTTTGCGGCAGGTGACAACGCGGTGGATGGCGTTGGCGCTCAGCATTGGGGCGGTGGGAGCGCTCTGGGTGATTTTCCGCGCGGACCTGTCGGCATTCCTGGCCTTTGAGGTCGGGCGGGGCGAGGTGACGTATTTCTGGGGCTGCGTGGCCCATGCGATTTACACGCCGATGGTGGCGCGGCTGAACCGGGGGGAGAATGCCATCGCCTTTACCTTTGGGATGCTCGTGGCGGGGACGCTGATCCTGGGCACCTTGGGAGCCCCGGCGATGCTGGCGACTGATTGGGCCGCCTTGCCGAGCATTGTTTGGGTGACGATCTTTTACACGGCCTTCGCGGCCAGCGCGGCGACGTTCGTGCTTTTGCAGTACGCCACGCTGCGGCTGCCGTCGGCCAAGGTGATGGCCTACACCTATCTGACGCCGAGCTGGGTCATTCTGTGGCAGATCGCTCTCGCAGGTGATGTGCCCGCGCCGCTTGTGATGGTGGGTGTGGGGCTGACGATTTTGGCGCTTTTGATGCTGCTGCGGCGGGAAGGGTAGGGCCAGCGTCGGGCCGCGGTGCGTCGAACCGTTTGACTCATCAACACTTTATGGCTGCCGCATGGCTACCATTTCTATTCGGTGTGCGGTGGCGAGGTATCGACGTGCCGGGGGGCCGCCCGTCGATGGCGCGGCGGCTTCGCCTTGATTCCGCGACCCTTCTACTCCGCGTTCCCAGGCAGCTCCCGTTCCAGAAACGCCTCGAAGGCATCGAGGTTTACCGCCTCAAACTGGCCAAAGCTCTGCATCCAGATTGAGGCGTCGCGGAGCGCGTCGGGCTCGAGCTTGCACCACTTTACCCGCCCGCGCTTCTCCTGGCTGATGAGGCCCGCATTGGTCAGCACGGTGAGGTGTTTTGAGATTGCTGCGAGCGACATCGCAAACGGTTCGGCCACATCTGTGACTGCCATATCATCCTCCAAAAGCATCTGGAGGATTGCGCGCCGCGTCGGGTCGGACAGGGCGGCAAAGACGATGTCGAGGCTGGCCATGGTTTGGCCTAGCCTGCTGCCACCCTCTTATTCAAGCCCGCCTGCGCGACGGTCGACGCTTGCCCGTACCATGTCGATGAGCGGTGGGTGTTTCCAAAGGCGCTCCACAAGCGTGGTGGTCATGCGCGGTATCACCGAAGGGCTCTCGGCCCAAAGCGCGAGGTCACCGAAGAGGGGCATGCGGCTCGGCACGCGTGCGCTAAGGGACGTGCGCTGGAGGAGTACGTCGCCGGAGTAACGGTGCGTTAGGCGCATCTGCTCGCCGCCATGGAGCCCTAGCTCACCCGGCATAGCGGTTGCGGGCAGCGTGTAGGTTTCCAAAACATGGGTGACATCCCAAAGCGTTGCGGGCGCCTCTGAGACGCAGAGCGGGCGGACGCCCTGGGCAGACAGCTCGCGGTCACAGGTGCGGCCCCAGTGAGCGGGGCGATAGATCACCCCGTGGATTTGCGCGCCGCCACTGGACACATGGCGGGGCAGGAAGATCGCGGGAATGGCGCCCGACTGTAAAAGCGCGATGCAGCTCGCGGTACAGAAAGACTTTGACGGGTGGCGTGGCGAAGTGCGGTCGATGATCGCGAGGATGTCTCGGCGGTCAAAGTGGGGCAGTGTGCCGCCATCGCCCGCAGCGACGGCGAGAATGCGAGATTGCGCCAGGGGCGCGTAGAACGTGCTCCAACCTAGGAGAGGCGTGAGCGTCAGTGCGACGACCAGTGGCCGGGGCAATAAGCGTTGCAGGACGTAAGCAAGGCAGCCGAGGGCGAGCGCAGTGGGCAGGATCATCAGAAGGCCGAGGACCGGCAGCCCGATGACCGAGTAATAGAGGAGTGGCGCGAGCCAAGTGAGCCTGTCACCGAGGTAGAGGGCGGCGATGAGCACCGCGCCCCCCAGCGCGATATAGGGCCATGGCAGCCGCGCCGCGATTGCGGGGCGAGGTATGGCTATCATCATGCCGCCCATGTGACCGCGCGCTTTGACTTAATGAGGGCGCGGACGGGGTCATTGCGAGGTGTTGGGAGGCGAAACGGCCAAACTTTCAACCAACAGGTTAAATTTGCGATTTGAAAGGAATGCTGGGAGTTCTGGTTTCACGCGCTGAAGAGGTAAAATTTTATCTCATAAAATCAGCGCTTTATAGAACTTCAAACCTGCAGGCGCGGTTCATTGACTCAGGCGGGCATGGTGAATATCTCAGCTCGCAACATCCGCAGGAGCCAACGGTGAGCGACGAAGAGCGCCTCAACGCGCTGAGGGAGCGGCTGGACGCGGCGAAAGCCCGGTCAGAGCCCGAGGAACCGAGCGGAAGCGAGTATCATTCGATGGCCGATATCGCCTGGCGGATGGTGCTGGAGCTGGTGGCGGGCATCGCCTTTGGCTTTGGGATTGGGTTAGGGCTCGACACGCTCTTTGGCACCATGCCAATCTTCCTGATCCTGTTCATATTGTTTGGGCTTGCGGGCGGCGTTTCCATGATGTTGCGCACCGCGCGGGAGCTCCAGGAGAAGCAGGCGGCGCAGGAAGCCGCTGAAGAGGAGACGCGGGATGGCTGACGCACCCGAAGGCGGCGGGCTCGTATTCAAGCCCATGGAACAGTTTGAGGTGGGCCCGATCTTTGGCGGCACCGAGCTGAGCATGTTCACGATCACGAACTCCACGCTCTGGCTCTTCCTCGCTGTTGTCGCCACGGTGCTGCTCCTCGTTGTAGGGACGCGTGGGCGGGCCGTTGTGCCGTCGCGGGCACAGTCAGTGGCGGAGCTCGTCTATGGCTTTGTCTACAACATGGTTGTCGATGTTGCCGGCAAGGACGCGGTCAAGTTCTTCCCCTACATCATGACGCTTTTCATCTTCATCTTGATGGCGAATTTCCTGGCGCTCATCCCGATGTCGTTCTCGCCCACTTCGCAATTCGCCGTCACTGGCGTGCTGGCGATCGCGGTCTTTGTGACCGTGCTCGTCGTAGGCTTTGTGAAGAACGGGGTCGGCTTCCTGAGCCTTTTCTGGATCACCTCGGCCCCGGCGGTCGTGCGGCCGATCTTGGCTGTCATCGAATTCATCCTTTTCTGGATGCGCCCGGTTAGCCACGCCGTGCGTCTCGGCGGTGCGATCTTGGCCGGTCACGCGTTGCTCAAGGTGTTCGCGGGCTTTGCCCAGATCACGCTGGCTGCGCCCCTTGCTCTGTTGGGCGTCATCGCCATCTACGCGCTTGAGGTGCTCGTCGCGGGCATCCAGGCCTACGTTTTCACCATTTTGACGTGTGTCTACCTGAAGGACGCGCTTCACCCGCATCACTAATGCAGCGCCGGGCGTGACACCCGGCCTACAGCAAACTTCCAAGCTCAAGGAGATAAGGACATGGAAGGCGATATCGCACAAATGGGTCAATTCATCGGCGCAGGCCTCGCAGCTATCGGCTCGGGCGCAGCTGCTATCGGTGTGGGCCACGTGGCCGGCAACTTCCTCGCTGGCGCCCTTCGTAACCCCTCCGCCGCTGGCGGTCAGACGGCAACGCTCTTCATCGGCATCGCCTTTGCGGAAGCCCTCGGCATCTTCGCATTCCTCGTGGCGCTGCTGCTGATGTTCGCCGTATAAGCACCTGTTCTTGAGCTGCCCCGGCCGGGCTTGGCCGGGGCGTCCTCATGACTTAGGAGGCTTTTATGGCTGACGAACCAGTGGCAGCGGAGGCTGCGTCCTCCGGTGGAATGCCGCAACTAGATTTCTCGACTTATCCGAACCAGATTTTCTGGCTCGTTGTGACGCTCGTCGTCATCTATTTCGTTCTTTCCCGCGTGGCACTGCCGCGCATTGGTGCCGTTTTGGCGGAGCGATCGGGGACGATTACAAACGATCTTGCGGCCGCTGAAGAGCTGAAGAACCGCGCCGAGGAGGCCGAAGCGGCCTATGAAAAGGCGTTGGCTGATGCGCGCGCGGAAGCGCAGAAAATCGCGGCTAAGACCAAGGCTGAGATTCAAGCGCAGCTCGACAAGGAACTCGAGAAAGCCGATGCCGAGATCGCGGCGCGTGCTGCCGAAAGCGAGGCGGCTATTGCCGAGATCCGCGCGAGTGCGGTCGACAGCGTCAAAGAGGTGGCCAAGGACACGGCGAAAGAGATCGTGAGCGCCCTGGGCGGCAAGGCGGATGCCAAGACCGTCACCTCAGCGATCACCGCGCGGATGAAGGGGTAGGGATATGAAACGCATTCTGATTGCCCTTTTCGCCCTTACCGCTGGTCCGGCTGCTGCGGCGTCGAAGAACCCGTTCTCGCTGGAATTCTACTCGCTGACGAATACCGATTTCGTGGTGAGCGTGGGCTTCCTGATCTTTATCGGGATTCTCGTTTACTTTAGCGTGCCGAAGATCCTGGGCAAGATGCTCGATGACCGCGCAGCTGGGATCAAATCGGAGCTCGAGGAAGCCCGTGCGCTGCGCGAGGAAGCCCAGGCTTTGTTGGCAACCTATGAGCGCAAGCAGAAGGACGTGCAAAGCCAGGCTGACGCCATCGTGGAGACGGCTAAGGCCGATGCGGAAGCGGCGGCGGAGCAGGCCAAGGCGGATATCGCAAAGTCCGTGGAGCGTCGGCTCGCGGCGGCGTCTGACCAGATCGCCTCTGCGGAAGCGGCGGCAGTTAAAGAGGTTCGCGATAGTGCCATTGCGGTGGCGGTGGGTGCTGCCGCTGACATCATGGCCAAGGGCATGTCGGCTGCCGATGCCAACAA
>JBCCYG010000050.1:0-11681 GCA_039190145.1 Pseudomonadota bacterium
AAAAGGTAGGTGCTCGATGGGCGCGCCGGTAATGATGAGCCCGTCAAACTTCTCGCCTTTGACGGCCTGGAAGGGCTGATAGAACTCTTCCATGTGAGCCGCTGCCGTATTGCGGGCCTGGTGCTCACTCATGCGGATCAGGCGCAGATCAATCTGTAGCGGCGTGGCTCCAATAAGCCGCGCAAACTGGTTTTCGGTCTGAATCTTCTTGGGCATCAGGTTCAACAGCCCGATCTTAAGCGGGCGGATGTCCTGATGGGCCGCCAGCGCCTCGTCCATGACCATGACGCCCTCATCTTTCAAGACGTCATAGGCGGGCAAGTTGGAGGGGAGCTTTATCGGCATGGGTCTGTCCTGTGGGACCGCTGAGTTATGCGGCCACGGCCTTCCGTTCAATGGCCCGCGCGATGAGCTCAACAAAGTCTGCTTCGCCGGTGATCGCTTCGAACTCCGTGCCGCTCACGGTCACGCCCCATTCCGCCATGGCCGCATAGCGCGGCTCGCGGTGGGCCAGGGCGCGGGCATAGGTCCAGCGGACAAACTCATCGGGGTCGATCTCGGCCTCGGCACGACCCTCGCCATATGTCTTCCAGGCCTCGAGCAGAAAACTCGGCTGATAGCACATGGGCTTCGGCTCGCGATCAAAGCGCCTGATAAGCTCTTTCTTATGGGCGTCATCACCCTTAATCCAAACTGGCAGCATATGCTTAGAAAGTACTGACATCACGTGATCTTTCGGATCAGTAGCATCCAAGATTTCACACAGCGACCCGGAGCTATCGCAAACAAAGTTCGAATAGCCATAAAGCGCCTTGGCCCGATCAATGAAGCGTACCGCGTCAAGCGTGGCTTGCTCTTCGGCCTCTTGGTGTAGGGCCTGACGGCGCTGATATTCCGAGAGGCTGAGCCCCCCGCGCGCCGGATCCCCTGGCTTACCAAGATAAGTGCTTAGCGGCGCCAAATTCTCAAAGGTGATGTTCGACGCGACATAGATCGAATCCGACATCAGAAGCTCCGCCAAAAACGGGTTCTTCATCGCCTCCGCTTTGAAATTGTCGGCAATGTGCTCGCCCATGTACCGCGTACCAATGCGGTAATCGACAGAGTAGTGGAACCACCCACCGCTCTCGCGCAAGAGGTTTGACACATAGGTCTTCCCCAGCCCCGACATCGCAAAGAGGCAGACGTGTTTTTCAGGCGACTCGCGCCAGGCCTGGGCCGTGGGATAAAGCATTCTTCGCGTCCTTTGGTCGACGGTTCTTAGCCAAGCTCACGCCGCCGGGGAAGCCGCTTTTCTCGCGAACCTGCCACTGAGGACGAGGAGACCGATCGCAAGAATGCCAAATCCGACAAAGGCACGGGGCGCGAGCGTCTCACCGAGAAAGATCGCGCCAAGCAGAATGGCTATGGGCGCAATGAGAAGCGTGCATACCATGAGGTTCGCCGATCCCGCCATGGCCAGCACGCGGTAATAGAGGAGGTAAGCCCCCGCCGTGGCGATGAGTGTGAGGTACCCAAGCCCCGCCAAGCTCCGCCCGCTGATATCGAGCGTCAGCGGGCCTTCCACGATCCAGGCAAGCGGGATCATCACGAGCGTTGAGGCGGTGAGCATTCCAGCGGCCTGCACAACCGGGTGCAGACCGGACAGCATCTTTCGCGCCCAAACGCCTGCCAAAGCATAAGAAATCGTCGATCCCACCACCGCAAGCTGCCCTAGAGAACGCAAATCGAACGCCGCAAGGTTTGACAAACCAATCGCCGTCGCCACACCCAGAAAGCCGAGGCCCGCGCCCACCACCTTGGTGAGGCTCAGCCGCTCATCGTCGAGAAAGAGCGCCGCGATCAGCACGCCCCAAACGGCCGTCCCCGCATTGAGGATCGCGACGAGCCCGCTTTCGATATGCAGCTGCCCCCAGGCCTGCAGCGTAAAGGGCAGGGCGTTGTTAAGGAGCCCCATGCCTAGAAATCCGAGCGCTACCCGTGCAGACCACGGTACGCGCAACTTCGCCACCAGCACCACAGCCCAAAGGACAAGGCAGGCCCATCCGACCCGATGCGCCACGATGGTGAGCGGCCCCAACTCGTCGAGCACGACCCGAACCGACAGGAAGACGCCGCCCCAAATGAGCGAGAGCAACAAAAGCTCCCCCCAGGCTCGGGGGCTCAGTGTCATCTGCGGTGCCATCCCGCCCGCTTACGCCTGGAAAGACCGCAGTCCAACCCGCTTCCTGCGCAAAGAAAAAGCCCCGGCGCGAGGGCCGGGGCTTCGTGAGGACTTCTCGGGCTTGCTGGAAAATCAGAACTTGTAGCTGATCGAGAAACCGTAGCCGAAAACATCATTGTCGGTGAAGTCTGCACGCTCAGTGTCCGCCGTTTGCGGCTTCGCGTCGCCAACCATTGAATAGTTGATGCCGCCGGCCACGGACACTTGCTCAGTTAAGTCATATCTAGCGCCGACACTTACACCAAGAAGTCCATTTGTCGGTGCAAGTGGCGACACGAGGTCATCGCCTTCGTCTTCGTAGCTTACCGCCACGGACCCAACGAGTTTCTCGGTAAACCTACGGCCTACCCCGATAGTGTAGGTCGTGCTATCGTCAATGTCCGCAAGATCGGTTCCAGCCAGACCATTTGCCGGCACATCGAAGTCACCCCAAGCGGCCCATCGGATCGCGCCAAAGACAAGCGTATCCTCCGCAACGCCGGTTTGAAATTCGAGGTTCCAGCTTTCCGGAGTCGTCGTTTCCAGAGTGTAATCACCAGAGGTAAAGAAGCCGCCCGTATCGCTGGCATCCAGCTCGTAGTCGATCTCGGAATTGTAGGTGAGTGACACACGCAGGGCGATATCTGGGCGCTCATATGCTGCGCCAATCAGGTATCCCCACTCTCCTTCTTCATCGGTTGTCAGGCTGTAGCCATTGGCATTTGTAGCCGTTACGCCCGGCACGCCATAGGCAAATCCAGACAACGCAATGTCGCCTTCTACGGTTTGGTAGCGCACGCCGCCATGAACGCTAAAGCCTCCATCCAGCTTATATCTGCCAATAACAGTAGTTGAACGGCTGTTTAGCTCTGCGGAAGTCCCACCGAGTTCCGTAGAAAAAGCGCCACCAGGGTATTCAAGATCAACGCCAAATGGTTGCTCATTGATGAGCGTTACCGAGAACTCGTCTGTAACATCAACTTTGATCGACAATGCGACTTGTGTGTAGTCCTCACCAACGTTGTCGTAGTCAGTGCCAGCAGGGAGCGGAATTGCCGCGATACCCGATCCTGTTCCACCAATAGATGGTGAAATGCGTCCAAAACTTAACTTGGCGACATTGCCCTCTGCAAAAATGTCCGTGATCGGTTGGCCCGTCCGGTCAAGTCCGCCTGCCGTCGCCGCTCCTGCGATCAGCGACACTGCCGCCGTCGTAAGTAGGTACTTTTTCATGTGTTGGTCTCTTCCCTTGTGGCGACGCTCCCTCGTCGCTTGCGCAAGTTTATTGCGCGAAATAGGCCTTTTTGGTCAATTTTGACGCAGCGTAAGAACTGCCGTTACGACGGAGCGTCACATTTTCGCCATACGGGCCTCGCGCAGGATATTGAGGTAGTTAGCAGCAAAGATGAGCGCCGCGCCGAGAAAAACCGCGCCGCTCAACGCTTCGGCGTAAAACAGCATGCCAATGAGCGCGATGACAGGGAGCCGCACGAAATCCACGGGCATCACCACGCTGGCGGGCGCGAGCGACAGCGCTTTCGTCATGCAGAAATGCGCGACGAGCCCGGCAAACCCGATGAGCACGAGCCAGGGAACACTCGCCGAGGAGGGCAGGGCGACGTCAAAATCATACCCTGCACAGACAATACCAAACACCGCCTGCATCGTGACGAGGTAGAAGAGAATGCAGGTAATTGTCTCCGTCCGCGTCAGCATTTTCGTAAAAATCGCCGAACCGGCAAATCCGATGGCCGCAGCAGCGCCAATAACGATACCGGGCTCAAAGCTCTGAAAGTCCGGCCGCGCGACGATGAGCACGCCGACAAACCCCAAGGCGGCACAGCCGATCTTAGCCCAAGTCAGCCGCTCACCGAGAAAGATCGGGGCGAGCAGCAGCACCCAAATGGGCGAAGTGAACTCAAGCGCGAAAAGCTGCGCCAAAGGAATGAGCGTCAGCGCGTAGAACCAGCAATTCTGACCAAAGAAATGCGCCACGTTTCGCGCGGCATGGAGCCCGAGGTGCCGGCGCGTGACTTCGCCAAGAGTCCCCGCAGCGCCCGCAACAGCGAGCACAACGACAATACCGATGAAGGAGCGGTACATCATGATCTCGAACGTATCGAGCTCAAAGCTTACCGCGCGCCCCGCCACCGCCATGGAGGTAAAGGCGAAGATTGCCCCGATCATCCAGAGCGCCCCGCGGATCGTGTCACTCATTCACGGACATCCCGGCAGCAACCCGTGAGCAGACTAGGCGTCTGCCCCCGCTGCGTCAGCATCTGCGCTTCATGGGTCCCGCCCTCGCACACGCGATCATGCAGAACCAAAATGCCGGTATCGCGCTCCCCAATGAGCGTCAGCGCCTTAGGCCATGCACCATTTTCGGCATCGACAATACTCGGGATGTCCATCCGCGTCGGCGACGGAAAAACGAACTCAGCCTGCAGGCCTGACAAGTTGAGCGACCAACCGTCGCCCTCGCAGATCCCGTAAACATCCGCAGCACCCGCGACCGGCGCGCAGCTGAAAATGCAAAGGACAAAGGCCGACCTTATTCCCACTCGATGGTGCCCGGCGGCTTCGACGTGATGTCATAGGTCACGCGGTTGATCCCGCGCACCTCGTTGATGATCCGCGTCGCGGTTTCACCCAAAAACTCGTGGCTGAACGGATAGTAGTCCGCCGTCATCCCATCGACGCTAGTGACGGCGCGTAGGGCACAGGCATAATCATATGTGCGCCCGTCGCCCATGACGCCTACCGTCCGCACCGGCAAGATCGCGCAAAATGCCTGCCAGATCTCGTCATAAAGCCCGTGCTTGCGGATCTGATCGATATAGACCGCATCTGCCTCGCGCAGGATGTTGAGCTTCTCTCGCGTGATTTCCCCGGGGCAGCGGATCGCCAGCCCGGGGCCAGGGAAGGGATGACGACCAATGAAAGAGGCGGGCAGGCCGAGCTCCCGACCCAAAGCGCGCACCTCGTCCTTAAAGAGCTCGCGCAGGGGCTCGACGAGTTTGAGCCCCATCTTCTCCGGCAAACCGCCCACATTGTGGTGGCTCTTGATGGTCACCGACGGCCCGCCGCTGAAAGACACGCTCTCGATCACATCAGGATAAAGCGTCCCCTGAGCGAGGAATTCAGCGCCCTCGATCTCGTCAGCGTATTTCTGGAAGACGTCGATAAAGAGCCGCCCGATGATCTTTCGCTTCGTCTCGGGGTCCGACTGCCCTTCAAGCTCACCCAGGAATAGCTCGGTCTCATCGGCATGGATGACACGCAGGTTCATATGATCGCGGAACATGCCCACGACCTCGGCCGCCTCGTTCTTGCGCAGAAGCCCGTGATCGACAAAGACGCAGGTAAGCTGATCCCCGATCGCCTCGTGGATGAGCGCGGCCGCAACGGAGGAGTCGACGCCGCCCGACAGCGCGCAGATCACCTTGGCATCGCCCACCTGCTCGCGGATCGCGGCAACGGCCTGCTCGCGATAGGCACCCATGGTCCAGTCGCCCGTGAACCCCGCCATGCGGACAAAGTTCTCATAAAGCTTCGCACCGCGTGGCGTGTGGTGCACCTCCGGGTGAAACTGCACAGCATAGAAATTCCGAGACGTATCTGCGGTAATTGCAAACGGCGCATTGGGGGAGGTCCCATAGACCTCAAACCCGGGCGCGATCTCGCTGACATGATCGCCATGGGACATCCAGACCTGCTCATTCCCCTCATCAAACCAGCCCTCCAGGAGAGGCAGCTTTGCGGGGGCAGGGGAGACATAGGCGCGACCGAACTCCGCCGTGCCATGGCCGCGCTCAACGCGGCCGCCCAGCATCTGCATCATGACCTGCTGGCCATAGCAGATGCCGAGGATCGGGACGCCCAGATCAAACACTGCCTCCGGCGGGTGCGGTGACCCCTCATCCATGACGCTGGCCGGGCCGCCCGAAAAGATCACTGCCTTCGGGCTGAACTCGTTCAGAAACTCAGCGTCCACATTCTGAAACGGGTGAATTTCGCAGTAAACGCTGAGCTCTCGCAAGCGCCGCGCGATTAGCTGCGTCACCTGGGAACCGAAATCGATGATGAGCAGGCGGTCGTGGCTATCCATGTCCCGGCTTTAGGCGCTCCCAGCGGGGTCTGCAAATAAGATCATGCACCGTTTCACCAGCTCCCGGACCAGCGTCTCAAATCTCCGCCGCCGACCAATACGTCGAATCCTTCGCAGAAGGATTTTAGGGGTCGCTTTTGCCCCTGCCAATTCCGAGGCCCGCCCTAGAACACTGCCAAGCTTAGGGGAGAGATCCATGACCGATGCACCGACCCGTTCGCGCCGCGCCAGAGGAGGTGGAGGTGCGGCCCGCCGCGCCGCGCGCACCGGCATAAAGATCGAGGCTGCCCGCTTTATCGAGCGCAACATCCCAGTCACGGACCTCTTGAGCTCAGAGGCCCTCGACCTCATAGAGGATCGCGCTGAGCAAGTGCTCGAAGAAATCGGCGTTGCTTTCGTGGAAAATCCCGGCGCATTAGAGCTCTGGAAGGATGCCGGCGCAGACGTCGACGGTGAACGCGTCCGTATCCCGCGCGGTTTGGCTCGGAAGCTCTGCGCCACTGCCCCATCCAAGTTTACCCAGCACGCCCGCAACAGCGCCCGGAATGTCGAGATCGGGGGCAAAACCCTAGTTTGCGCTCCGGTCTACGGGCCCCCCTTCGTGCGCGATGCCGACGGTGGCCGCCGCTATGCGACGATGGCGGATTTCGAGAAATTCGTGAAGCTCGGCTACATGTCCAAATGGCTGCACCACTCAGGCGGCACGGTGTGCGAACCCACGGACGTGGCCGTCAATAAACGCCACCTCGACATGCTCCGCGCTCATATGTTGCTCTCGGATAAGCCCTTCATGGGCTCCGTCACCGAGCCCTCGCGCGCCCAAGACAGCGTAGAGATGTGCGAAATCCTCTTCGGTAAGGATTTCGTGCAGCAAAACACGGTGATGACCTCGCTCATCAACATCAACTCGCCGCTTACCTTCGACAGCGTGATGATGGGCGCGCTGGAGGTCTATGCCCGTAACAACCAGGCCTGCATCGTCTCCCCCTTCATCGTGGGCGGGGCCATGGCGCCGGTCTCCGTCGCGGGCACTCTTGTCCAAGTTCTCGCCGAAGTCCTCGCTGGCATCGCCTACAGCCAGCTCGTCCGCCCCGGCGCGCCCGTCATCTTTGGCACTTTCGTCACCTCCATCGATATGAATAGCGGGGCGCCCACCTTCGGCACGCCCGAAGCGAGCCAGATTCTCTACGGCGCGGGCCAGCTCGCGCGGCGTCTTGGGCTGCCCTTCCGCTCTGGCGGCGGGCTATGCGGCTCGAAACTCCCCGACGCTCAGGCAGGTTATGAGACCGCCAACACCTTGAACGCCGCGCTCATGGGGGGCGTCAACTTCATGCTCCACAGCTGCGGCTGGCTTGAGGGCGGACTCGTCTCGAGCTTCGAGAAATTCGTCATGGATGCCGACCAACTCGGCACGTTGCACAAAATGGCCCAGGGCGTGGCCACGGACGAAAACGGCCTGGCCATGGACGCGCTACGCGAGGTGGGGCCGGGCGGCCACTACCTCGACGCCGCCCACACCCATACCAATTACAAAGACGCGTTTTGGCGCTCAGAGGTCCTCGACTACAAACCCTTTGAAACCTGGGCCGACGAAGGTGGCCGCGATACTCAAACGCTCGCCGCAGCGCGAGTCGACAAGCTTCTCGCGGCCTACGAGGAACCCGCAATCGACCCTGCAATCCGGCAAGCGCTTGACGGATATGTTGCGACCAAAAAGGCCTCGATGCCGGACGCGTTCGTCTAGTTTCTCTCGCGCGGGCGCAAAAGCTCAGCCTCACCCATGAGCGCCACGATCACATCCACGTGCTGCGCAATGGAGTAGCTTCCGCTGCGCTCTTCGCGTTCTCGGTTCAAGCCTCCCTCGATCTCCAGGAGTCTTATGGCGGCCGCACCGGGCGAGGGCACAACCGTAACACCAAGCAGCCTTTTGAGTTGGCGTTGGCGATCGTACTCTAAGAGCCCGTGCCGAGCTGCCGTAATAAGCAGACTTGGACGCCGTAGCGTGGATAACATCGTGTATATATCTTGCATTGTACGAGCTCCCCTTGGTACACGGGGAACGTCGCACAACCCTGAGATGTGTTGCGTCCTCCTCAAAAATAGCGAGCGGTGGTTTCAGAAGCCTTTATGATTTCGAGACAATGCTTCGTAAATCAGCGGCTATTAACGATCCGGTAACGAATACAATCCTAGGTTGCATTTGCTCGGCGTGTCTGGGGATTTCGCCTGAGATAGTTGGGAAAACTGGGGTTAAGGGGGTGTGATATGTATCTCACCGGATTCATCGCCGATCAGGCGTGCCTACCAGGCTGGCTTCCACAGTCTGCGCGGCACTACCTGATCCACACAGAAGCAGGGCTCTCAATCCGGGCCGTTGCGCGTCATGCGGGGCTTCATGCCTCGACGGTGTCGCGTCAGGTTCGCCGGTTTGAAGCTCTCCGGGACGATCCGCTGGTTGATGAAGGACTGCGCCGTTTGGGGCGGTCCTATTTTCAAAAAGCCGCGAGTGGCTCCGCCGTCGCGACCAGGGGAAAGGACCAGTCCAAAATGAAGCATGAAACGCTTCCAGCACCAATCGAAACCACGCCAAGCGAAGAGGTCATTGCGCGCGAAGGTCTCCGCATCCTGCGACGCCTTTGTGAAACCGGAGCGGTCCTTGCCGTTGCCCGTGACATGGAAAAAGCCGTCGTGGTCCGCGACGCCGCTGACGGAAGCACGACGAAAACGGCTGTTGTGGACCGGCCCGTGGCGCAAGCCATGGCGCTTAAGGATTGGATTTCCTGCGCGAGCCCTGATCTGCGCATCGCGCGTTATCGGATCACAAGCGTTGGCCGTGCCGCGCTCAAAAGGCTCTTAGCAGAACAAGAATCGCGCGCGGCAGGTTTTGAAGAGAGCCAAACCGCCTTTGCGGGTCAGCACCGCGAATGGGCTGAGCGTGATGTGTTGGAAGACGGCGAAAGCCGTCCAAGACGTCTCCGCTACAACTTGGCCGAAAGCCCCCTCGCAGGCCTTGCTCGCCGCAAAGACAAAAACGGGGAGCCATTTCTGAGCGACCAGCTCGTTGCGGCTGGTGAACGCCTCCGCGAGGACTTTGAGCTCGCCCAAATGGGCCCACGCGTCGCACAAAATTGGGAACGCTTCTTAACTGGGGGCCATAACGGCTCTTTTACCTCCACCGATGGTCTTGGCGGGCCAGAGGCGGCACGCACCCGCGTCCAAGACGCGCTGAAGGAACTTGGTCCGGGGTTGGGCGACGTCGCTTTACGCTGCTGCTGCTTCCTAGAAGGCCTTGAAACGGCAGAAAAGCGCATGGGTTGGTCCGCGCGGTCAGGTAAAATTGTCCTCCGCATCGCGCTCACGCGCCTTCAGCAGCATTATGAGGCCCGCCACGGCCGCCACGGCCCGATGATCGGCTAAAATCAATGCGCCCCGCCATGCGAGCCATGCGAGCCATGCGCGGGGCGCAATGCCGCATCCGCCGGCTCTTATTGGACAATTTTCAGGTGGCACCCTAGGCTTATGTGTAAGCCAACGGAAAGCCAGTCATGCGTGACCTGCCACCTGACCTAAAAACCCGGGATATAACTGACAGAGCGCAGCGCCACCCGGAAAAGCAGCGCCGCCCGGATGCCCCACAGCCGAAAAAGCCGGACTGGATCAAGGTTCAGGCGCCCGTGGGCGAAGGCTATCAAAAGACCCGCGAGATCATGCGCGAGAACCGGCTCGTCACTGTCTGTGAGGAGGCGGGCTGCCCCAATGTTGGCGAATGCTGGAATCAGGGCCACGCCACCATGATGATCATGGGCGAGGTCTGCACGCGTGCCTGCACCTTCTGCAATATTGCCACGGGTAAACCTCCCGAAGCGCTCGACGTGTTCGAGCCGGGGCGCGTGGCCTTCGCCGTCAAAAAGCTCGGCCTCAATCACGTCGTCATCACGAGCGTCGACCGCGACGACATCGAGGACGGCGGGGCAGCGCATTTCGCGCAAACCATCCGCGCGGTGCGTAAGCAGTCGCCCGGCACCACGATCGAGATACTCACGCCCGATTTTATCCGGTGCGATGACAACGCGTTAGAGACGGTTGTCGAAGCGCGTCCCGACGTTTTCAACCACAACCTCGAAACCGTGCCCAGTCTCTACGCTCAGGTCCGCCCGGGCGCGCGCTATTTCCACTCGCTCCACCTCCTTCAGCGCGTCAAAGAACTCGATCCCTCGATCTTTACCAAGTCCGGCATCATGGTCGGGCTGGGCGAGCGCTTGGAGGAAGTGATCGCGGTCATGGAAGACATGCGCGCCGCTGACATCGATTTCCTCACCATCGGCCAGTACCTCCAGCCGACGCCCAAGCACCACGGCGTTGACCGCTTCGTGACGCCTGAGGAATTTAAGACCTACGAAGACCATGCCTGGGACAAAGGCTTCCTCATGGTCTCCTCAACTCCACTGACCCGCTCCAGCTATCATGCCGGCGACGACTTCGCTCGTTTGCGCGAGGCCCGCGAAGAGAAACTTGCCGTAGGTCAATAGGTTACTCTGCGACCTTAATTGCAGGCCCGCGGCGCCAATTCGCGTCGCGCTCTTCTAGGTCAAGCCCTAACAACCACTCGCCCCCGATGATCAGGGCAGCGAGCCCACAGACCGTGAGTACAATGAGCACCCGCGTCCAGGAAGGTGGTTTCCGCGCCCACCGGGCCGCCCGTATGAGCCAAAGCGGCCCCATTAGGTAAAGCGCACCGCGCCGATATGATCGAGGTTCCGGTTCCGCTGTGCGTAATCAATGCCATAGCCCACGACGAATTCGTCGGGTATCTCGAACCCCGTCCAATCAGCCTTGAAATCCACTTTCCGCCGCGACGGCTTATCAAGAAGGGCGATCGTCTTAAGCTTCGCGGGGCTGCGCGTCTTAAGATGGGCGACGAGAGCGTTCATCGTAAATCCAGTATCCACGATATCCTCAACCACGAGCACATCTCGTGCTTCAATGCCGCCCCGCAAGTCCTTCAAAATGCGCACTTCACCGGAGCTTTCCATCGTATCCCCGTAGCTAGAAACCTCGATGAAATCGACCTCAATGGGCAGCCGAAGCTCCCGCACAAGATCAGCGATAAAGATGAAAGAACCGCGCAAAATCCCAACGACGACGACCTTATCGGTCCCCTGAAACTCCCGCTCAATATCGCGCGCGAGCTCTTCAATTTTCGCCGCGATGCTCTTCGCGCTGATCAGTTGGTCGATGACATATGGTCGCTCAGTCATAACCCGTCCCTTGATTTCCCGTTCCTTCTAAACACATCCACGCCCAGCACTCGACCCGGGAATGATATGCCGACGCATTCTGAGACGAAAAGACTGCCCTATAGCCCCGAGC
>JBCCYG010000051.1:0-11518 GCA_039190145.1 Pseudomonadota bacterium
GGCATCGCCCTTGGCGCGCGGCAAGGGGTGGGATAGGGCAGCGACCATGAGTGACGAGACCAAACCGGGCGACCGCATCGCCAAAGTCATCGCCCGCGCTGGCGTCGCCTCGCGCCGCGGGGCCGAAGAGATGATCATGGCCGGCCGCGTCTCGGTGAACGGGCAGGTGCTCCGTTCCCCCGCGCTCAATGTCACCGACAAAGACAAGATCACCGTCGACGGCCAGCCCATCGCCGAGCCCGACCCGCCGCGGCTCTGGCTCTACCACAAGCCCGCGGGCCTGGTGACCACAGAGCGCGACGAAAAGGGGCGCGACACGGTCTTTGCCAATCTGCCCGAGCACCTGCCCCGGGTCATGAGCGTCGGTCGGCTCGATCTGAATTCCGAGGGCCTGCTCCTCCTGACCAATGACGGCGCACTTAAGCGCAAGCTCGAGCTGCCCTCGACGGGCTGGCTCCGCCGCTACCGCGTCCGCGTCAACGGCGCACCCAAAGAGGAGACGCTCGAGCCCCTGCGCCGCGGTCTCGAGATCGAGGGCGAACGTTTCCAGCCCATGGAGGTCACCATCGATCGCCAGCAGGGCGCCAATGCCTGGCTCACCATCTCGCTCCGCGAGGGCAAAAACCGCGAGATCCGGCGCGCGACAGAGCATGTGGGCCTCACGGTCAACCGTCTCATCCGCGTGTCATACGGCCCTTTCCAGCTGCGCGAGCTCAAAGCGGGCGAGGTTGAGGAAGTGCGCCAGCGCGTCCTTGCCGATCAGATGGGCTGGTCCACCAAACCAAAGCTAAAACCGCGCAAAAGACGCTCCAAACGCTAACTAGGGGAAAGCGCAGGCAAAATTCCCCAAATGCCGCGCCGCGCGTCCAAACTTCCCCCACTGCCCTCGCCACGCTATGCATGCGCAAAAGTGTGAGGGACAATAATGCTCGAGCTTCTAACAGCCGAAAATCTGATCAACCTGATCATGCTCTGCTTCCTGCAGGCCGTGCTCGGGTTCGACAACCTGCTCTACATATCGATCGAGAGCCAGCGCGCCCCAGTGGCGCAGCAAAGAGCCGTGAGGTTTTGGGGCATTGTCCTGGCCGTCGCGCTCCGGGTGATCCTCCTCTTCACCATGGTGCAACTCCTCGATGCGCTTTCCGAGCCGTTCTACATCTTTGACTGGGTGGGCGTGATCGAAGGCGGGGTCAACTTCGCCACCATCGTCTTCCTCTTCGGCGGCATCTTTATCATCTACACCGCGGTCAAAGAGATCGGGCACATGCTCTCCGTCGAGCATTTAGGCACTGATATCGAAGGGAAATCCGGAAAATCAGCAGTCCAAGTTGTGCTGTTGATCATCTTCATGAACCTGATCTTTTCCTTCGACTCCGTGCTCTCCGCCATTGCGATCACCGATGTCTTCCCGGTGCTGGCCACGGCAATCCTGCTCTCAGGCCTCGCCATGCTTCTCCTTGCCGAAACCGTGACCACCTTCCTTGAAAAGAACCGCATGTATGAGGTGCTTGGGCTCTTTATCCTGCTCATCGTGGGCGTGGTCCTCATCGGGGAGGCAGGCGTTGCGGCGGCTCACGCGGTGGAAAGCGCGACCGCTGATGTGGCCAGTCACACGACCCATGACAGCGAGCTTGCGATCCGTATCTTCGGCTACGAGCTTGTGCCAATGTCAAAGACGACCTTCTACTTTGCCGTCGTCGTGCTCTTTGCCGTCGAGATCCTGCAATCGGGCTATCGCAAAAAACTCGATGCAGAGCGCCATGCCCAGCACGGGATGGTGCAAAAGCACTAAGAGCGGGTGGTAGTTCGCGAGAGCCGCGCCTATCTTGGCAGCGGTTGATTAGGACGGGGCTGATATGTCCGGAAAGACCCTCCAAAGGCTGAGCTGGGCGCTGCTCATGGTGCTCATACTCTACGTGGCAATCACGGGGGGTGTGTGATGGGTGAGCGCTACGGTGGAAAGTTCTCGCCGGGCGGCGAGACGCCCAATGCCAAACCCGCGCCCAAGGCCGGTGCCTATGAGGGCGCACGGCCCTCTGCCGTGGGGGCCCGGGTCAACCTGCTCTTTATCGCGCCCCTGCCCCTCGTCTTTTCGCTCTTTGGGTCTGGCCCAACGACCCTTGCACTCAATCTCTGCGCCCTGGCGCTTCTCCTTCTGGCCGCCTGGCTCACCCGCGAGGGGCTCCTGGCTGAAGAGGCCTATGACAGCCGAAGCATCGCCAAGCGCCCCGCCATTCCGCGCAAGCTCTTCGGCTCGGTGCTTACGGGCGCAGGCCTCGCGCTCGCCTCTTTCCTCACACAGGGCATAATCGGCGGCGCCATCATCGGCGTGATTGGCGCCGTACTGCACGCCGTCTCCTTCGGTCTCGACCCGATGAAGGACAAAGGCGCAGAAGGGATCGACCAATTCCAACAGGACCGCGTGGCCCGCGTCGTGGACGAGGCCGAAGCGTATCTCACCAGCATCTCCACCGCCATCGAGAACCTCAAAGACCGCGCGCTCGAGCGCCGCGTGGCCCAGTTTCAGGCGACAGCCCGCAAGATGTTTCGTACTGTGGAGGAAGACCCGCGCGATCTCACCGCTGCGCGCAAGTTCCTGAGCGTCTATCTCCTCGGCGCGCGCGACGCGACGCTCAAATTCGCCGATCTCTATACCCGCCAGCCCACGCCAGAAGACCGGGCCAGCTACCTCGCGCTTCTCGATGATCTCGACGGCAATTTCGCCGCTAAGACAGAAAAGCTCATGAACGATAACCGCACCGACATGGACATAGAAATCAAGGTGCTGCGCGACCGCCTCGCCCGCGAGGGGATCACGGCCAAAGAGGGAAATTAAATGTCAGAAACCGTTCGCACCCAAGCTGAGGCCGCTTTGGCCGAGGTTGAAAAGGTTACCGCAGTAATCCTGCCGGAGCCCTCGACCGATCTCGTTCCAGTGGAAAGCGAGGCGGCCAAGCCAGAGATCGCCAAACGCATTGCCGAGCTCGACATGGCCGACACCCAGTCGATCGTGCAATTTGGCTCAACCGCCCAGGCCGAACTCCAGGAAATCTCCCAATCGATGCTCTCTGGCGTGCGAAACAAAGATGTGGGCCCGGCTGGAGACTCGCTGCGCAACATTGTCTCCACGATCCGCGGGTTTTCCATCTCCGAACTCGACGTGCGGCGGGACCGCAGCTGGTGGGAGCGTCTCACCGGCAAAGCCGCCCCCATGGCCAAGTTCATCGCGCGGTTTGAAAACGTCCAGGGACAGATCGACCTGATCACCGAGGACCTGCTCAAGCACGAGCACACGCTGCTCAAGGACATCGAAAGCCTCGACGTTCTCTATGAAAAGACGCTCGCCTTCTACGACGAGCTTGGCCTTTACATCGCCGCTGGCGAGGAAAAGCTGAAAGTCCTCGACGCAAAAGAAATCCCCGCTGCTGAGGCCGCCGTCGAAGCCGCGGCCGAGGAAGACAAGCTCATCCGCTCTCAAGAGGTCCGCGATATCCGCTCGGCCCGCGATGACCTCGAGCGCCGCGTGCATGACCTGAAGCTCACCCGTCAGGTCACGATGCAGTCGCTCCCCTCGATCCGCCTCGTGCAGGAAAACGACAAGAGCCTCGTCACCAAGATCAACTCGACCCTGGTGAACACCGTCCCTCTTTGGGAAACGCAGCTCGCCCAGGCGGTCACGATCCAGCGCTCGCGCGAAGCCGCCGAGGCCGTCCGCGACGCTAATGACCTCACCAACGAGCTCCTCAAGGCCAACGCCGCTAACCTGCGCGAAACCAACAAGGTCGTCCGCGAAGAGATGGAGCGCGGGGTCTTTGACATCGCCGCCGTGCGCCAGGCCAATGCCGACCTCATCGCAACCATCGAGGAAAGCCTCCAGATCGCTGACGAGGGCAAGCGCATGCGCGCTGACGCCGAAAAAGAGCTTCAGACGATGGAAAAGGAGCTGCGCGAAAAGCTCGCTTCGGCCAAAGCCTCGGGCACCGGCACCGGCGCCGTGGTGGGCGGGGCCGTTGACGGCACTTGAGCGCGCGCTTTCTCCTCTTCGGGGCGGCCCTCGCCCTTGCGGCCTGCGATATTGGATCGCCGCCGAGCCTCGGATCTTCTCTGAGACCCGCCGCGCGCCCGGCGGAGCCGTCCTCTACCGATACCTATACCCCCTCGCTCAGAAGCCGCGAGCTCCGTAGTTATTACGCACGCCTTGAGCAAAGCCAGATGGCCCGCGGTCTCATGCGCACCGATGCGGGCCTCGTGGACGCCCCGTTCAATGACCGCATGCTCGCCGACAATTTTGTCCAGATCGCTCTCTTCGACGAGCATCCGGGCGACAAACTCGGCGCGGGCGTACGCCCTACCTCCACCCGCCTTCGCAAGTGGCAAGGCCCGGTGCGCATCGGTCTTGAATTCGGCGCCAGCGTCCCTGAGGCCACCCGCAGCCAGCAGGTCGCTCAAACGCGGAGCTTCGCCTCGCGCCTCGCGCAGGTCACCGGCCACCCCATCGGCTATACGACCTCCGGCTCCGACAATTTTACCATCTTCGTCGTGGACGAAGATGAGCGCCGCGCCCTCGGGCCCACTCTGAAATCCCTCGTCCCCGGCATCGGTGACAGCACTGTTGAGAACATCGTGGGCCTGCCCCGCAACATCTCGTGCATCGTCGTGGCTTTCTCCAATCAAGGCACAGACGTCTATCGCCGTGCGATTTCCATCATCCGCGCCGAGCACCCCCCGGCCTCTTGGCGCTCCTGTCTCCATGAGGAAGTCGCCCAGGGCCTCGGCCTGCCCAATGACAGCCCCCGCGCGCGCCCGTCGATCTTCAACGACGACGAGGAATTTGCGCTCCTCACTGGCCATGACGAACTTCTCCTCGCCATGCTCTACGACCGCCGCCTCCGCCCCGGCATGACCGCCCGCGAGGCAGAGCCCATCATCCGCCAACTCGCCGCCGAAAAGCTCGGCACCGGGTCATCCTGATGCCCCCGACACAGTCAAATACCCAAAGAAAAGGAGCCTGAGATGCCCATCTTCGATTTCCTCTCCGGCCAGTTCATCGACGTCATCCACTGGACCGACGACAGCCGCGACACCATGGTCTGGCGCTTCGAGCGCGAGGGCCATGAGATCAAATACGGTGCCAAACTCACAGTGCGGGAGGGTCAGGCGGCTGTTTTCGTCCATGAGGGGCAACTCGCGGATGTGTTCACCCCCGGGCTCTACATGCTCGAAACCAACAACATGCCGATCATGACCTCGCTCCAGCACTGGGATCACGGCTTCCGCTCGCCCTTTAAATCTGAGATCTATTACGTCGCCACCACGCGGTTTAACGATCTGAAATGGGGCACGAAAAACCCGATTATGCTGCGCGATCCGGAATTTGGCCCGGTGCGGCTGCGCGCCTTCGGCACGTACACAATCCGCGTCAGCGACCCGGCCAAATTCATGACCGAAATCGTGGGCACCGACGGCGAGTTTACCACCGACGAGATCAGCTTCCAAATCCGCAACATCATCGTCCAAGAGTTCTCCCGCGCCATCGCGCAGTCGGGCATACCAGTGCTCGATATGGCCGCCAACACCGCAGATATGGGCAAGCTTATCGCAGAGGCGATCTCTCCCACGATTCAGAATTACGGCCTCACCGTGCCGGAGTTCTACATCGAGAACATCTCGCTGCCGCCAGCCGTCGAAAAGGCTCTCGACGAACGCACGTCGCGGGGGATCGCCGGCAATCTCGATGACCACCTGAAATGGAAAGCGGCCCAGAGCATGGGCCAGGGCGGCGCAGCAGGCGACGCCATGGGCATGGGCATGGGGGCCGCGCTCGGCATGCAAATGGCGGGCCAGATGGGCCAACCAGCGGCCGCCGCTGCCCCTATGGCCCCACCCCCGCCCCCGGTCGAGCATGTCTGGCACATCGCCGAAAACGGCGCCACGAAAGGCCCCTTCTCCAAGGCGCGGCTGGCCGAAATGGCCGGAAACGGAGCACTTACACGAGAGACCTATGTCTGGACCCAAGGCCAAGACGGCTGGCTCAAAGCAGAGGACGTTCGCGAGCTAGCTCAGCTCTTTACGGTCATGCCTCCGCCACCGCCTCCCGGCATTTAGGCAGCAACCCGCTCTCCTCTTTGCCGCCATTAATTTGCCATTAACCAAAACCAATTGTGCCCGCAAAAGGGCGCAAAGCCTGTGTTTGTCATAATTGCACTGGGTGGTGCTCGGCGTGTTACCACGCCAAGGGATGGGCTGCGGATAAGTAAGGGACGCTTGGCATGCCCGTGTCAATTATTGCAATGATGTCTGCGCTCGGTGCGCTTCTTGGCCTATCTGCGGGCGGAGGAGGCGGAGGAAGCAGTAGCGGTTCTGACGACCCAACACCGTCATCATCTGCATCTGGAACACCATCGAGCGATCCCGGCGGAAGTGACCCCGTTGTTTCTGCGGCTGCTGATGTCCCTCCAGACTACGCCCCTTCCAGCGGTGCCGTAAACATCGGTTGGGACGGCCTCTCCGCCGAAGAACAACTCATGGTGGAGCTCATCAACCGCGCCCGGCTCGACCCTGACGCAGAAGCGGACAGGCTCGGCGTCGACCTCGTCAACGGCGTTTCCTCGACGAGCAAGGAAGCCCTCGCCGTCATCCCGGAGCTCAGCGTCGCGGCTGAAGAACACTCCGAGGACATGGACGACCGCAACTTCTTTGCGCACACTAATCCCGACGGGCAGACCCCCAGCGACCGCGCGATCGAGGCGGGCTATGGCCAGGGCGCTGGCGAAAACCTCAGCGTTATCGGCTCCTCCTGGACAGGCTATGATCAGCAGGAGCGCGTTGAAACCCACCACTCAAACCTCTGGGCGTCGTCCGGTCACCAAAAGAACATGCTGCTCGGCACCTACAATGAGGTCGGCGTCGGCTACGATTACGGCACCTATAAAGGCCTGGCTGGGTCTTCCTATGTCACTGAAAAGTTTGGGAGAACCGGCGAAGACTACCTCACCGGCGTCGCCTACGAAGACAGCGACGGCGATCAGTTCTACGACATGGGCGAGGGGATGGGCGGCGTCCGCGTCACCGCCATGAAAGACGGTGAGGTGTATGAGACAGCCACTTGGGGATCAGGCGGCTACACCCTTGCGCTGGAAAGCGGCACCTACACCATTGTCTTCGACGGCGGCAGCCTCGACGCGCCCTACGTGACCGAGGTCACCATGGGCAATAAGAACGTAAAGCTCGATCTCATCGAAACGAGCGACGGCATCCAGATGGCCTCCTTCGACGGTGCAGCGCCCGAGGGTCATGTCGACACCTCCGCCACGCTTTCATCAGCGCCGCTGCTATCTAACCTTTTGGAGGATACTGGCGAGCCTGGCTGGGAAGACGAGATGCCTGGCGGCGACGGCGGTGACGACGAGGAAGACGAAATCCTCGCCTAATTGCGCGCAAGTCTGCGAGCTTGATGCGGGCGCACCAACGCCAAAAACCTCCTCGACGCGCAGCCGCCTCGCAGGCTAAGCGAAGGCATGGAAGACCTCTCTGCCCACCGCTTCCCCTGCGACGCCTGCGGGTCGGATTATCGCTTTGATCCAACCGCTATGCAGCTTGTCTGCGACCATTGCGGCAACAAGGAAGCAGTCGAGGAAGGCTCCCGTACAAGCGCCCTTCAGGAGCTTGACTTCCGCGCCGCTCTCAAAGGCGATCTGAACGCCGAAGAAATGGAAGAAACCCGCACCGTCGGCTGTACCAGCTGTGGGGCAGAGTTCGAATTTGATCCCGCCCAGCACGCCGCCGAATGCCCGTTTTGCGCCACACCCGTGGTCACCGACACGGGGCTCAACCGCCATATCAAGCCCCGCGGCGTCCTGCCCTTTGCCCTCGATGAAGACGCGGCCCGCGATGCGGTCGCAGAGTGGCTGGGCTCGCTCTGGTTCGCACCGAACGGCGTTGCGCAATATGCCCGCAAGGGCCGCAGGCTCTCTGGTATCTACGTGCCTTACTGGACTTTCGATGCCGACACAAAGAGCCGCTACACCGGCCAGCGCGGCACGCATTACTACGTTTCCAAAACAGTGATGCGCGACGGCAAGCGGCGCACCGTGCGCCAGCGCAAAACCAAATGGCGCGGCGTCTCAGGCCGCGTCGCGCGTTTCTTTGACGACGTCCTCGTCCTCGCCTCCACCTCGTTGCCCAAAGAGTACACCGACCGCCTCAGCCCCTGGGATCTCTCCGATCTGCGCCCCTACCAGCCCGAATACCTCGCCGGTTTCCGGGCAGAGGCCTACACAGTCGAGCTCGATGATGGCTTCACCGAGGCCAAGCAGATCATGAACCGCATCATCGAGCGCGACGTCCGTTTCGATATCGGCGGCGATGCCCAGCGCATCTCCTCCCTCGATACCCAGGTCAAAGACGTCACCTTCAAGCATCTCCTGCTGCCGGTCTGGATGGCCGCCTACAAGTATCGGGGCAAAAGCTACCGCTTCGTCGTCAACGGGCGCACGGGCCAGGTCCAGGGTGAGCGCCCCTGGTCGATCTGGAAGATCGTCCTCGCCGTCCTCGTCGTCGCCATCATCGCCGCTGGCCTGGGCTATGCCGGTGCGCTGGCCGAAGGCCTCTAAAGCTCAGGCCGCGTCATCCATGAGCCGGGAGGTCCATTCCGGGCGCGGCTGCTTCACGCGACCTTGCTGAACCCAGCTCAGCCCTTCGAGCACGCCCCGCGCGGGGTCGGGCAGTTCCTCAGGCAGCTCTCGGCCCGACGCCACGCCCCAAAGCGCCGTCCAAAGCCGCCCCACCGTCCACGGGTTATAACCCCCGCCCCCGGTGATCAGAATGCGCGGCGCGAGCCCCATGAAGGCGCGCACCCACGCCACATGGGCGTTATTCGTCAGCGCCATGCGCGACTGCGGGTCGCCCGCGACGCCATCCGCCCCGCATTGGAGCACGATCGCATCGGGCCGAAAATCCCGCACCGCGGGGAGCGCAGTCTCCTCCCGGATCCGCGCGAGCCCTGCATCGGTGAACCCTGCGGGCACGGGCACGTTGATATGCGTCCCCGGCCCGCGATCCTCCCGCCGCCCTGTCCTCGGCCACCGGTTCTCTTCATGGACGGAAAAGACGAGCACTGATGTGTCATCGCGAAACGCATGGGCCACCCCATCAGGGTGATGCGCATCGATATCGAGATAAGCCACCCGCACAGCGCCCACACGCTTCAAATCCAAAATAGCTAAAACAATGTCGTTTAAGTAGCAAAATCCATTGGCATAATCCGGCATACCATGGTGCGTCCCGCCCCCTGGGTGAAACACGACGCCACCATCAGCCAAAAGCTCCGCGGCCAAAAGTGACCCGCCACAGCCCGTCGCAGGCCGCCGAAACATCTCGCTGAAAAACGGGTTCATCGTTGTGCCGAGTTTAAACCGATCTCGCTCCGCGGCGGGCAAATCCTGCGCCACCTCCGCCCGCTGCAGCGCGTCAATGTAGGCCGGCTCATGCCACATCGCCAACGCCTCTGGCTTGGCGCGGGGCGAGGCGCGGTACTGCTCTTTAGGCAGCCACCCCAGCGCCCGGGACAGGTCCATCACCGTCGGCACCCGGGGGATCGACAGAGGGTGCCAATCCCCATAACTTGACCCTCGATAAATCTCTGACCCCAGAAAAATCGCCATCTTTTCTTTCGTGTTCGACATGTTGCATACGCAACATTTACCTATGAAGCCCTTGCGATACCTCAGATATAGGCTATTTTATCCACAGAGCAGGTTTGACAAATGAAACGGCGCGGAATGGGCAATGTACGCCTGACACAGCTGCCGCTCTCGATATCAGCGTCCGCAAAGCGCGAGAGCAGGTCCCAGTTTGCCGCCCTTCCCTTTCGGGTCGTCGATGATGGTGTCCAAGTGATGCTCATCACCTCGCGCCGTTCCAAACGCTGGATTTTGCCCAAGGGCTGGCCCGAACATGGCATGACACCCGCCGAAAGCGCCGCCAAAGAAGCCTGGGAAGAAGCGGGCGTCACCGGGCGGTTCTACGACATCTGCCTCGGCGTCTATTCCTTCGAAAAATACATCGACGGGGAGGCTGATCTGCCCGTGGTGAGCCTCGTCTACCCGCTCAAGGTCAAGCAGGTGAAGCGCAACTACCCAGAGGCAAAAGACCGCCGCCGCAAGTGGTTCACGCCCAAAAAGGCCGCCGCCGCCGTCGAGATGCCGGAGCTTAAGCGCATTCTTAAGACCTTTGACCCAAAACTCCTAAAGGGCCGCGCCGCCTAACACGCCTCATTGAAGCCAGCTGTCGAAATGATATGTCGGGGCAATGATCCGCTACACGCTCAAATGCAGCCAAGACCACGTGTTTGAAAGCTGGTTCGCCAGTGCCGAAGGCTTTGAAAAGCTTAAAGCATCGGGCCATGTAGCCTGCGCGATCTGCGGCGACACCAGCGTTGAAAAGACGCTCATGGCCCCCGCCGTCGCCCCCAACGCAAAAGCGCCGGAGAAAGTCGCTGCGACCCCGCCCCTGCAGCAAACCACGTCACCCCAAGAGGTGATGATGCAAAAGTTCAAAGAACACGTGGAAGCCAATAGCGACTACGTGGGCAAAGATTTCGCAACCACCGCGCGCGCGATCCATGACGGGGCGGAGCCCGACCGCGCGATCCATGGCGAGGCGAGCCTGGGCGAGGCCAAAAGCCTGCTCGAAGACGGCATCCCCGTGGCCCCCCTGCCCTTTATGACCAACCGGCGCACCAACTGATGCGCGTGATCGTCACCGGCGCCAGTCGCGGCATCGGCAAAGCCCTCGTCGAGGGGTATGAGGCCCGCGGCACCGAGGTCATCGGCACCACGCGCGCTGATGTCGATTTCAGCGACGCAGCCAGCATCGCCGCCTGGACGGCTGGCGTCACCGGCCCCGTTGATCTTCTCATCTGCAATGCTGGCATCTACGCCGATCGCGGCATGGCGCTCGATACCGGCTACCCTGCCGACATGTGGGCGCGGCAGATGGCTGTGAATGTGACCGGCGTCTTTCTGACGATCCAGGGCCTCCTGCCCCGCCTTAGGGAGGCGGAGGCCGGACGCATCGCGATAATATCGAGCCAGATGGCCAGCGATACCCGCGCGCCGGGCGGCTCCTACATCTACCGCGCCTCAAAGGCCGCCGTGCTGAACCTTGGGCGCAACCTCGCCACGGATCTGGCCCCCGAAGGCATCGCCGTGGGCATCTACCACCCCGGCTGGGTCCGCACCGATATGGGCGGGCCTTCCGCTGCAATCAGCACCGAGGAAAGCCGCGACGGCCTCCTCAGCCGCTTCGACGCGCTCAGCCTCGCCACCACCGGCTGCTTTGAGACCTGGGACGGACACGCGCACGCCTATTAAAGAGTGCCCCGATTTCTTCAAAAGAAATCGGCCCGAAGTCTTTTAAAGACTTCGCGTCGCGCCTGGCAGACCTTGCACGCCCATCTCGGCTCCCGTAAGCCCCGCGCGGACAGTGAGAAGGCGTAGAATGCCCGTACTCGTAATGA
>JBCCYG010000052.1:0-11107 GCA_039190145.1 Pseudomonadota bacterium
CAACGCCAGAGCTTTCGAAGATCTGGCCGAGTTCCTCGACCACTTTCTCTTTCTGGGCTCTATCCACAGTTTCACTCCAAGTTTGGAAGGGTCGCCCCCTCCGGCTCATATTTGACCCCCATTGCATGAACGGCGGGGGCCGAAGAGTCCGAACGGGCAACACGCCAACCACCTCGGGTGAGGGAGCCAGAGAGCTGTTCTTTCCCATCTCAGGCAGGGATTATGGTGTTCACGCACCACCCACCGTCTCGGACAGATGCCGCTTTCGCGACGAGGTGGGCGTATGGACCGCGCATCCGCTTCAGTCAACACCCTTCCGCGCAACAAAGACGGCGCGCTTCACGTTTCTGTCAGGGCCCGGCGCCTGTCCAAATCATGCCACGTTCTCACGTGATGACGCCGCCCATCAGAGCGGGAGGGGCATTTGAGCCATCACAGCAGCGAACGGATCCCATGGGTCGATGCGAGCAAGGGGATATGCATCCTCTTGGTGGTGATGTTTCACGCCAACCTGCACATCACGCCTATCCTGGGCTCAGGCGGGGTCTTTGACACTGTCGCGCGCTATTCGGCACCCTTCCGCATGCCAGACTTCTTTCTCATATGCGGCCTCTTTCTATCGCGCCGGATAACCGCCCCGCTGAGCGTCTACCTAGACCGCAAAGTGGTCCATTTCGCATATTTCTATTGGCTCTGGATCCTCATCACCTGCGCCACCATCGCGCCAGGGCTTGGCTACGGGTTCGGCCCATTCCTGAACAGTCTCGCCACGTCGCTGATCTATCCGCAGGGGTGGCTCTGGTTCATTTACTGCCTGCCCATCTGCTTTCTCATAGCCCGGGTGGCAGAGCCTTTGCCGAGGGCACTGACATGGCTGATTGCGGCGGGCGCCCACGTCTTTAACGTCCCCGGCGAGCCGCTCATCGCGGTCTATCTCAGCCACTACTTCGTGTTCTTCTATACGGGATTTGTCGCCGCACCCGCGCTCTTTGAATTGGCGCGGCGGGCCGCCGACCGAAAGCTCCTCGCCTGCGCGGGGCTCGCCACATGGGCCTTCGTGAATGGATGGATCGTCTTCGAGCAACCGGGAAGCTTCCCAGGGCTATCCCTGCTCTTAGGCCTCGCAGGCGGCTGCGCGATCACAGTGATCGCGTCGCTTCTCTCAACCATGCCGGTGGGGGCAGCCCTATCCTGGCTCGGCTCGCGATCAATCGTTGTCTATCTCGGCTTTTTCATTCCACTCCGCTTCGCAGAACAGGCCCTTCTTTCCGTCGGGCTCACCTCCGCCGACCTCGTCATCCTGATCGCAATAGTCGTGGCCATAGCGGTGCCGCTCGCTCTGCATAAACTTGTGCTGCGCACCGGAGCCGGCAAATGGCTCTTCGAACGTCCCAGCTGGGCACGAATGCCCGCCCAGGGCGGGACGCAACGCGCTAGCGCGTAGGGACCGGCTCCTCGCCGCGGTAATCGTAGAACCCACGCTCGGTCTTGCGCCCGAGCCAACCGGCCTCGACGTATTTCGTCAGCAGCGGGCAGGGGCGGTACTTCGTATCCGCCAGCCCGTCATGGAGCACGTTCATAATCGCCAGGCATGTATCGAGCCCAATGAAATCCGCGAGCTCCAGCGGGCCCATCGGGTGGTTCGCGCCGAGCTTCATCGACATATCGATCGAGCGCACAGAACCCACACCCTCATAGAGCGTGTAAACCGCCTCGTTGATCATCGGCATCAGGATGCGGTTGACGATAAAGGCGGGGAAATCCTCTGCAGGCGCAGAGGTCTTACCGAGCTTGGCCACCACCGCCTCGCATTCCCGGAAAGTACCATCGTCCGTGGCGATCCCGCGAATGAGCTCCACAAGCTGCATCACCGGGACCGGGTTCATGAAGTGAAAGCCCATGAAGCGTTCGGGCCGATCCGTGCGCGACGCCAGCCGCGTGATCGAGATCGAGGAGGTATTTGATGTCAGGATCGTCTCAGGCTTCAGATGCGGCAGAATATCTTCAAAGATCGCCTGCTTGATCGTCTCCCGCTCCGTCGCCGCTTCGATGACGAGGTCCGTTTGCCCCACATCGGGCAACCCCTTGACCGCCGCAATCCGCCCCATCGCGGCATCGCGCTCCGCCTCTGTGATCTTCTCGCGCGACACCTGACGGTTCATGTTCTTTTCAATGAGAGGCCGCGCCGCGCTCAGCGCCTCTTCGCTCACATCCGTGAGCCGGACGTCATAGCCCGCCAGCGCCATGACATGGGCGATGCCATTGCCCATCTGCCCCGCCCCGATCACTCCGATGGATGTCACGCCCATGGCCGTCTCCTTAGTTGGGGCGAGCCTATACCTCGCTTTGGAAAGGCAAAAGAGGCCCTGTGCATTTAGAATCCGAGGGCAGTTAGAGGCCCATGGCATTTGCCGCGAATTGCCCGCATTCAAACCTTACCCGTTAAAGGAACGCATACTCCCACCACGCTACGCCTTGCCTCGGGTGAAATAGGAGATGGGCCATGGCCGATATGGGGCTGGGGCGCGCACTGCTTGAGATCGAGCCGTGCAGCTATGGGTATTCTAGACTGACATTCAGGGGGCCAGCGGCAAATACGTCGAAACCCTACATCGCGTTTCTCGGAGCAAGTGAGACGGTGGGGCCATTTCTTAAGCGCCCCTTCCCACAACTCGTCGCTGAGCAGCTCAACATGGGCTGCGCCAATCTCGGCGTTAAAAATGCGGGTCCGGATGTCTTCCTTAACGACCCCGATATCTTGCGCGTGGCAAAGGGCGCGCGGGCCGTGGTGATTGAAATCATGGGGGCGGCCAACCTCTCCAACGCCTTCTACAAGGTGCATCCGAGCCGGAATGACCGCTTTATCTGTGCCCATGACGAGCTTTATGCCCGCGCCCCCGGGCTCGACCTCGTCGACGTTCATTTCACGGGGCACTTGCTGAAAGAGATCAAATCCACCGCCAGCCAAGTCTTGCCCGAGGTGATAACCGAGCTGCAAGCATGTTGGGTCGAGCGGATGCAGGCGCTTATCGCTGCTGTGGAGGCTCCAGTGCATCTTGTTCGCTTTGTGCCGCCCGACAAAGGCGACCAAGAGACAGGCTATGTGGAAACGATGATGGTGACGGCCTTGGCAAGAAACGTAGCGAGCATAACGCGCGTGACCCCGAGCCTAGAGGCCCGCGCGAATGGCACGAGCGAGATGTTCTTTGCGCCCCGCGAGGCGGCGATCGCCCTTCATATGCATAGCGCCGCGACCCATCGCGAGGCCGCCGACCAAATATGTCTCGCGATTGACGCAGACATCAAAAAGGCCCGCGCTGGGTAAGCACGGGCCTTCTTTGCATTGGTAAGATTTTAGCCGAGCTTTTCAGTGAGCTCCGGCACGGCGTCAAAGAGGTCCGCCACAAGGCCGTAATCCGCCACCTGGAAGATCGGCGCTTCCTCATCTTTGTTGATCGCGACGATGATCTTGGAATCCTTCATCCCCGCAAGGTGCTGAATGGCTCCCGAGATACCTACCGCGACATAGAGGTTAGGCGCCACGACCTTACCAGTCTGACCCACCTGCCAGTCATTGGGGGCATAGCCCGAGTCAACGGCAGCGCGCGACGCCCCAACAGCGGCACCGAGTGTATCTGCCAGCTTTTCGATGAGCGCGAAGTCATCCTCAGAGCCAACGCCACGGCCGCCAGACACGACGACACCGGCGGAGGTAAGCTCGGGTCGGTCGCTCTCAGCAACCTTGTCTTCAACCCACTCGGAAAGGCCTTGCGAGCCCGGCGCGCTGATTTCTTCGATGGCAGCCGATCCACCCTCGCCAGCCGCGTCAAAGGTCGACGTCCGGATCGTGGCGACCTTGGTGGCATCCGAAGACTTCACCGTCTGGATCGCGTTACCTGCATAGATCGGGCGCTCAAATGTGTCGGCATCGACAACACCGATAACCTCAGAGATCACCATGACGTCGAGCATCGCTGCCACGCGCGGCAAGACGTTCTTCGAGGACGCCGTCGACGGGGCCACGATGTGGCTGTAATCGCCCGCGAGAGACACGATGAGGTCCGCAACCGGCTCCGCTAGCCCATTGGCATGATCGTCATGGGAAGCACAAAGCACCTTCGACACACCGTCGAGCTTCGCCGCCTCTGCGGCAGCGCCCTGGCAACCCGAACCAGCAAGGAGGATCGTCACGTCGCCCATCTGCTTTGCAGCGGTGAGCGCTTTGGACGTCGCGTCGGCAGCAAGCTCACCGCCCACGACTTCTGCAAGTAGAAGAACAGCCATTACACAGCTCCTGCTTCTTTGAGTTTCGACACGAGCTCATCAACAGAGCCCACTTTGATCCCGGCCGCGCGCTCAGCGGGCTCGCCGGTCTTCACAATCTCAAGCCGCGGCGCGACGTCGACGCCGTAATCAGCGGCGGTTTTCTCATCGAGCGGCTTCTTCTTCGCCTTCATGATATTCGGCAGCGACGCATAGCGCGGCTCATTCAACCGCAGGTCGACCGACACAATCGCCGGCATCTTGACCTTAATCGTCTGCAGACCGCCATCCACTTCGCGCGTGACCGTGGCGCTGTCGCCCTCGACCTTCACCTCGGAGGCAAAGGTGGCCTGCGACCAACCAGTGAGCGCGGCGAGCATCTGGCCCGTGGCGTTCATGTCATTGTCGATGGCCTGCTTACCGCAGAGCACGATCCCCGGCTCCTCCGCGTCAATGACGCCTTTGAGGATTTTCGCCACCGCGAGCGGCTCGATGTCAGTGTGAACGTCATCGGCCGCGACAACGAGGATCGCCCGGTCGGCACCCATGGCGAGTGCCGTGCGGAGCGTCTCTTGCGCCTGTTTGACGCCGATGGACACAGCCACGACTTCGCTCGCAACGCCCGCTTCCTTCATCCGGATCGCCTCTTCAACGGCAATCTCGTCGAACGGGTTCATCGACATCTTAACGTTGGCGAGATCGACGCCGCTGCCATCCGCTTTCACGCGAACTTTCACGTTGTAGTCGATCACACGTTTCACAGGCACGAGGACCTTCATGGGTGCATCTCCTAATTGGCAAGCGCCTGGGTAGACCCTGGAAGTAGCCTGGGCGCGGAATTTCACAGACGCGGTGTATCGAAGGGCTGCCGCAACGCATAGCGTAGAATCGACGCGCCCGAACGATCTTACGCCGCGTTCGTGAAAAATCATGGATTTTTTTCACATCCATCGCAACCCTGCTAAGCCGAGTGTGACAGCGTGACTTGTCGGGTTTCAGCCAGGGCCCTTTAGGCCACTAAAGTCGGGCAACTAGGCCAACCAACGCTGCGGAACCGCGTCGCCAAATCGCTCACGTACATATCGGTATGTGGGATCAAGCCGCTCTCGCAAGTCGCGTCTTTGCGCATCCGATCCTGAAAAGCTCGCCCCCTTTGCCGGGTTTTGCCGACGCTCGGTTTCCCAAGGGAGCTCGGATTGGAGCCCGAGGAAATCCTGCACCGCGATCCGAGTCTGCTCGGAGAACAGGTCTTCGTAAAACAGCACCAGAAGCCGATCTGGCGCAACAGCCCTGTCTAACGCTTTCAGGGTTGTCTCGTATCGCGACCTAAGCAGATTGACGTTGTGATCATCCGCCAAAATGTCTTTGATGAGCCGGTCCAGGTGGTCGTAAACATCGGCCTCCGTCAAATCGACGCGCCGCGAGAAATGCCGGATCCCTGAGATGATCCGATCAACAGGATCTCGCATGATAAATATAAAGCGTACGTCGTCGGCCAGTTCAGCCATTTCGCTAAAGGTCGAGGACGACAAAAGGGCGTAAAGAGGGGTAATATCCCCAATGATTTTCTTACCCTCGCTACCCGCCGCGAGGAATTCCTTATAGTGATCGCTGTCCTGCTCTATGGGGCGCAAAAGCTTCGCCCAGCTGGTTTTCACCGCAACCTTGCGGCGCTGGCCCTCGGACATCAGCCCTAAGCTTTGCCGCAACCTGAACCGCCGCTTGAGCGCCTCCGCCTCGAGGTCACTACGGATGCGAAACGGCGCCGGTTGCGGCCCGCGAACAGTATCCCAGTAGTGCACTTCCTTAAGGCTAAAGTGGATCTCGGGATGCTGGCTTAACTGGTGATGAAGCCACGACGTCCCGGCTTTTTGAGCGCCAATGCCAAAAAGGATGGTCTGTTCTTTGGTCATAAAGCTCGGTGCATCACGCTAGGATTGTCGGCAAAGACCCGTGCGTTCTCGCGTGGCATTTGCGGCGCTAGTGTTGCGTGGGTAGTCGGTGCTTTCAAGCATGGCGCAGATGGATGGCGAGCTCAGTGACCGAGGCGACACGCTCCCTAGCGGTTCGCTCCGGGTACCCACAGCACGTCGGCCTTCCCATCGTCATTGGCGATCCGAGACGCAACAAAGAACCAGTCGGAGAGGCGATTAAGGAACTTAACTCCCGCAGGGTTCACGCTTTCAACCGTCCCAAGCTCGACCGAAAGCCTCTCCGCACGGCGCGCCACAGTCCGGCACAGGTGCAGATGCGCCGCAAGGGCCGAGCCCCCTGGCAGGATAAAGCTCTTCAGCGGGGTCAAACGCGCATTCATCGCGTCGATTTCGGCCTCGAGCCTGTCGACTTGGCCCATCGTCATCCTGAGCGGCGGATACTCAGCCTCGGCATCTTTCTCCATGTCCGGGCGGCAAAGGTCCGCGCCCAGATCAAAAAGATCGTTCTGGATCAACGAAAGCTGCGCATCCATGTCGCCCTCGGAATGCAGCCGCGCCATCCCCACCGTGGCATTAAGCTCATCCACAGTCCCATATGATGTCACGCGCAGCGAATGCTTGGCCACGCGGCTACCATTGCCCAGCGCGGTCTCCCCGCCATCCCCGGTACGCGTGTAAATCTTTGACAAAACGACCATCGGTCTTTCTCCGCTCTATCCCCGTGATGCGATCAGGATCAGGATGATCACCACCGCCGCCGCCTGGGCCACGATGCGCATCCGCATGATCTTGTTCGCGTATTGCTTGTTAAATTCGCCGCCCTTGGCGAACCCCCCGATCCCAACGGCCAAAATGACCGCCACGAGGACGCAGGCCAGGATCGCTATGACAAGAAGTGGGTCGCCCATGAAGTGCTCCTTTTGCGGTGAGGTAAGCCAGCCTCACAGCCGGGCAAGGATGGCATCCATCGCAGATCGCGGTAGCAGCCGCCGCATGACCGCCATGGCATAGGTCGGTGTGGTGATTTTGTAGCGGCTCGCCGGGCGCCTCTCCGTCAGCGCGCGATGCACTTTAATCGACACGGCACGCGCCGGGAGTTCAAACGGATCGGGCCCCGTATTCTTGGCATAGAGGCGCTTGAGCAGCGCCTTTTCATAAAGCGGCCGCAGCGCGGAATTCTCCCAATCGATCCACTTCTCAAAATTCGGGATGGAGTTCTGCCTGATCTTGGTGCCGATCGGCCCTGGCTGGATCAGCACAACATGAATGCCCGATCCGCGCAGCTCAAGCCGCAGCGTATCGCTCAGCCCCTCCATGGCGAATTTAGTCGCATTGTAAGAGCCGCGCCATCGCATGGCCGCAAAACCCAGGACAGAGGAACAATTCAAAATGCGGCCCTGCCCCTGCGCGCGCATCACCGGGATCACCCGCCGCGTGAGATCGTGATAGCCAAAGAGATTGGCCTCGAAATTCTGCCGGAGCGCCGCCCGGGGCAGGTCCTCCACCGCGCCGGGGATCGCGTAAGCGCCATTGTTAAAGAGCGCGTCTAACGTCCCGCCCGTGGCCCCAAGCACCTCGGTCAGCCCGGCCTCAACACTCGCTTCATCCTCGTAGTCAATGCGCGGCGCCTCAAAGCCCTCGGCCCGCAAGCGCGCGCAATCCTCGTCCTTCCGACACGACGCAAAAACGCGCCAGCCTTTCAGTCGCAGATACTCCGCGCAATCATATCCGATGCCACTTGAGCATCCGGTAATAAGGATCGTTTTCGTCATGGGCCCCCGCGCTTTTGCGCAAGTGGCCCAAACTCTATGGCAAGTGCAACCGCCCTAATTCTCAGGTTGCCTAATTGACGGGGCGCAGCAAACTCGCGGCCATCCAGCCGACGCGGCCCGTCTTCGCCACGCGAATCTTGACCCAGCCCGCGCCCGGGTCCTGAAGCACCTCGGCCTCATCGCCACGAACAAGCTGCGCGAGAACCTGATACTGCGTGCCCGGCCCGTTGCGCATATTGACCCGGCTCCCCGAGACAGAGCGCAGATCAACGGGCGCCACCACCACCTCTTCCGGCGTCGGCTGTCGGCTCACCGCAGCATCACTCAAAAGGGTCACGAGGGAGCTTTGTGTATCTCCAAAGCTCGCAAGCGTAATCGGCTCTGCCGCGGCCGGGGCCTCAGGCTCGCCCAGTATCACCGTCGTCGCGGGAGCGGCCTTCGCGCGCGCAACAAGACTACGCTCTTCATCCGCAACTTCCTCTAAAAGCGCATTCAGCGGCTTGGCTTCCAACTCAGGCGGCTCAAAATCCGTCCCGCCACTCAATTCGAAAAAGCCCCAACCCAAGAGCAAAAACGTCACAACCATAAAGCGTGCCACAGCACTATCCCCCACCCAAAAGCAATGACTCTGTTTAGAATCATGCAAACAATAGCAGATAGGGGAGGAAACGGGCGTAGCTCCCCGTCATACGCTCGGTTTTCCACAGCTTTGTTGTAAGTTTGCCGGGTCGAGGCGTGATATGCACTTGCTCGGTTTTAAGGGTGCTGGACGCCCCACATCCGCGCCGCTACACCAGATGTATGGCCGACAACGAAGACGACGACGACATCGTGGTGAATGAAGTGGCAGAGCCGCTCCGCCGGGCCATCGGGGAGCGCTACCTAACCTATGCCCTGTCGACGATCATGCACCGCGCGCTGCCCGATGCGCGTGACGGCCTCAAACCTGTGCACCGACGCATCCTTTTCGCCATGCGAGAGCTCAGGCTCGCGCCGAATGGCGGGTTTCGGAAATCGGCCAAGATTTCCGGCGACGTCATGGGCAACTACCACCCCCACGGCGATGGGGCGATCTACGACGCCATGGCGCGGTTGGCGCAGGACTTCGCGGTGCGCTACCCGCTCGTCGACGGGCAGGGGAACTTTGGCAATATCGACGGCGATAACCCCGCCGCCTCCCGCTATACCGAGGCGCGCCTCACCGCTGCCGCAGAGGCGCTCCTTGACGGGCTCAACGAGGACGCCGTCGATTTCCGCGACAATTACGACGGCACGCTCACAGAGCCCGTCGTCCTTCCCGCCGCCTTCCCCAATCTGCTCGCCAATGGCGCGGCGGGCATTGCGGTGGGCATGGCCACCAACATCCCGCCCCACAACATCGACGAGCTCATCGCCGCCTGCCTCCACATCATCAAACGCCCAGGCTGCCCGGACGCTAAGCTCTTGGACTTTGTTGACGGCCCCGATTTCCCTACCGGCGGCGTCATCGTCGAAACACGCGAAAGCATGGAGGAAACCTATCGCACCGGCCGCGGGTCGTTCCGCCTCCGCTGCCGCTGGGAAAAGGAGGACCTGGGCCGCGGCCAGTACCAGATCGTCGTCACCGAAATCCCCTACCAGGTGCAAAAGTCCAAGCTGATCGAAAAGCTCGCCGAGGTGATCCAGACCAAGAAGGTACCGATCCTCGCCGATGTCCGCGATGAATCCGCCGACGACATCCGCATCATCCTCGAGCCCCGCTCCAAGAATGTCGATGCCGACGTGCTCATGGGCATGCTCTACCGCAACTCAGATCTGGAACTGCGCTTCTCGCTCAACATGAACGTGCTGATCGACGGTGTCACGCCCAAGGTCTGCTCGATGAAAGAGGTGCTGCGCGCCTTCCTCGATCACCGCCGCGACGTGCTGCTCCGACGCACCCGCCACCGGCTGCAAAAGATCGACCACCGGCTCGAAGTGCTCGAAGGCTTGATCATCGCCTTTCTCAATCTCGACCGCGTCATCGACATCATCCGCTACGACGAGGACCCAAAGGCCGCGCTCATGGCCGAGGATTGGGATCGCGAATTCCCCCGCGCGCGCGACGAAGAAGACTACGTTTCCCCCATCGGCCTGCCCTTGGAACCGGACCCCGCCCTGACCGAGGTCCAAACCGAGGCCATTCTCAACATGCGCCTGCGCTCACTGCGCCGGTTGGAAGAGATGGAGCTCGTCCGCGAGAAAGAGGCGCTGGAGGCCGAGCGCGAAGAACTCCGCGACCTCGTCGCCACCGAAGACCTGCAATGGCAGCGCATCGCCGATGAGCTCAAAGAGACCCGCAAGCAATTCGGCAAAGGTGCCGAGGGCGGCGCACGGCGCACAACCTTTGACGTGGCAGGCGAGGTCGAAGAGGTGCCGCTCGAGGCCATGATCGACCGCGAGCCGGTGACGATCGTCTGCTCCAAAATGGGCTGGATCCGGGCCATGTCAGGCCATATCGACCTCACCCGCGAGCTCAAATATCGCGATGGCGACGAGGGCCGCTTCGTCTTCCACGCCGAGACAACCGACCGCCTCATGGCCTTTGGCTCAAACGGCCGCTTTTACACGCTCAGCGCCGCCAACCTCCCCGGCGGGCGCGGCATGGGCGAGCCTCTCCGGCTCATGGTCGACCTGCCCAACGAGGCCGACATCGTCGCGCTCTTCATCCACAAACCGGGCGGTAAGCTCCTTGTGGCCTCGACGGCCGGCGACGGTTTCATCGTCGCTGAGGATGAGGTCATCGCCCAGACACGCTCCGGCAAGCAGGCCCTCAATGTCAAAGACCCAGTCCGGGCGCTCGTCTGCAAACCCGCCCACGGCGACAGCGTGGCCTGCGTGGGAGAGAATAGAAAAGTGCTGGTCTTTACCGCCGACGAACTGCCAGAAATGGCCCGTGGCAAGGGCGTGCGGCTACAGCGCTACAAGGACGGAGGCCTGAGTGACGCCATCACCTTCACCATGGCAGAAGGCCTCGCGTGGCAAGATCCCGCCGGGCGCACTCGCACCGTGGAACGCCCCGAGCTCGACGAATGGATCGGCAAGCGGGCCGGCAGCGGACGGATGGCACCTCGCGGCTTCCCACGAGACAACAAGTTCACCTGACGACGCCGAGCTCTA
>JBCCYG010000053.1:0-10967 GCA_039190145.1 Pseudomonadota bacterium
GCCGAGACAGCAAAGCCCACTGCCTGCATTGTTCTCGCTGATGGCACCATCTTTTATGGCAAGGGCTTTGGCGCAAAGGGCCAGACGGAGGCCGAGCTCTGTTTCAACACGGCCATGACAGGCTACCAGGAGATCATGACGGACCCTTCCTATGCGGGCCAGGTTGTGACCTTCACCTTTCCCCATGTCGGAAATGTCGGTGTGAACCCCGATGATGATGAAACCGCAGACCCGGTCGCGGCGGGCATGGTCGTCAAATGGGACCCGACCGAGCCATCAAACTGGCGTGCGGCAGAGCCGCTCGATGGCTGGCTGGGCAAGCGGGGCCGGATAGGGATCGGCGGCATCGACACGCGCCGCCTGACACGCGCGATCCGCCAACAGGGCGCGCCCCATGTCGCCCTCGCCCACAACCCGGATGGGGCATTCGACATCGAGGCCATGGTCAAAGCCGCGCGGAGCTTCCCCGGACTTGAGGGCCTTGATTTGGCAAAGGATGTCACCTGCGCCCAGTCCTATCGCTGGGATGAAATGCGCTGGGCGTGGCCCGAAGGCTACACCCGCCAAGAAGCGCCACACCACAAGGTGGTTGCGATCGATTACGGTGCCAAGCGTAACATCCTGCGCTGCCTTGCTTCGGTAGGCTGCGACGTGACCGTGCTGCCCGCCTCAGCGACGACGGAGGATGTGCTGTCCTACAATCCGGATGGTCTCTTCTTATCAAATGGCCCCGGCGACCCTGCCGCCACCGGCCGCTACGCCGTCCCTATGATCCAAGGCGTTATGGATCAGACTGAGATCCCGATTTTTGGCATTTGCCTTGGGCACCAAATGCTCGCCCTGGCGCTCGGCGCAAAGACGGTCAAAATGAACCACGGCCATCACGGGGCAAACCACCCGGTCAAAGACCTCGAGACGGGCAAGGTCGAAATCACGAGCATGAACCACGGCTTTACCGTGGATAGTCAAACCCTGCCCGCCGATGTGGTGGAGACCCATGTAAGCCTCTTTGACGGCTCTAACTGCGGGATCCGGATGCGCAACCGTCCGATCTATTCGGTCCAGTATCACCCAGAAGCGAGCCCCGGCCCGCAAGACAGCTTTTACCTCTTCCAACGCTTCTCAAAAGCAATGGGCAGAGACTGAGGAAAGTATCGTTAACGCCTCGTTAACTTAACTCCGTCACACCAAATTTGGTTAAGTTTGGATTGTGACATGGCGCACCAGAAGCGCAGGACTGGTAAAGAAAAGCTGGCAAGAGATGCCGACAAGCCGCGCCTTTCTCCAGCCAACCTAGCGACAAAGCCCTGGGGCACGATTGATGAACTCGTGAGGGTTAAAGCCCTGTCTCCTGATATGGCTCAAATTGTGAGACGGGCAGCAACCCGCGCCAACGTTAGCCCCGCTGAAATCGTGCTGCAGCGAGAACTCGCAAGCGCTGAAACCGTGTCACGTGCGGAAGCCTCGGTTGCACAAGTTCAGTACGCGGACCTCATAACATTCCCCTTCCAAAGCAGACAGCTTGAAGACTTCGGACCTGTGAATGCGCTGCAACTAGGATGCGCTCCCTGGCGACGAATTGGAAAGCGTATGATCTACGCCGCGACCAGCAAGGATGCCTTTGACAAAGCCACAGGAGCGTACGAGCCAGGCGATGGGAAGCCTGTCATGGCGCTTTGCGACAAGGCTAGTTTTGCGACGGCTATCACAGATACATGCCGCAAACGGCTTGTTGAAGAGGCTGAGAAGCGGGTTTCGGATGCTGAAAGCTGCCGATCGCTTATCGTCAAAAAGTGGACAAAATGGGCGGCGATGACTTGCGCACTGCTTCTTGTCGCGTTCTGCTTTCGACCATCGTTAGTCTTCACTGTATTCACCGCAATAGCAATAATGACCCTTCTCGCGACCGTGCTGCTCAAGATCGGCGCGCTAGTCTCCGTCTTGCCAAGCCTTCGCACCGGAAGAGCCATAGACAAGCCTGACTACACCGGTCTCTCCGTTAGTCAATTGCCGCGGATCTCAATCATGGTTCCGCTCTACAAAGAAACCCAGATCGCGCAGCATCTCATTGCCCGATTGCAGAGGCTTAACTATCCACGAGAACGGCTAGAAGTGCTCTTGGTCACCGAGAGTGATGACCTGACCACGCTGCACACGCTTGCTCAAACGCGCTTACCCCACTGGATGCGCCAAGTCTCGGTGCCGACCGGGCAGGTAAAGACGAAACCCCGCGCTTTAAACTATGCGCTCGACCACTGCTCGGGGTCGCTTATCGGCGTCTATGATGCTGAAGACGCGCCCGACCCAGATCAACTGCTTACAATTGCCGCACATTTCGCGCGCGCCGAGCCAGAAGTAGCCTGCCTCCAAGGACGCCTTGACTACTATAACCCGACCCAAAACTGGCTCGCGAGGTGCTTTACCATGGAATACGCGGCTTGGTTTCGGGTGGTGCTCCCTGGGCTGGCACGGCTCAAACTGCCGATACCCCTTGGCGGCACGACCCTTTTCTTTAGGCGTCGAGCTCTGGACGCCTTGGGCGGCTGGGATGCACACAATGTGACCGAAGACGCGGATCTAGGTCTTAGGCTTGCACGACATGGGTATCGCACCGAGCTTGCAGATACCGTTACCTATGAGGAGGCGAACTGCCGTGCTTGGCCGTGGGTGCGACAAAGATCACGTTGGCTCAAGGGCTATGCAATTACCTACGCCACACATATGCGCTCACCAAGGCGCCTTCTGGCCGATCTCGGCCTCTGGGGTTTCCTTGGCGTGCAGGTCCTCTTTGCCTGCACTCTGGCGCAATTCGCACTGGCCCCGGTGCTATGGTCCTTCTGGGCGATCTTGTTTGGCATCGCCCATCCCCTCCCTTTAGCGCTGCCCGCAGCAGCCTTCGGCGTCTTGATCGCTTTCTTCATTCTTGCAGAAGTCCTGAACATCGCAGTCACCGTGTTTGGTGTTTGCCAAACAGATCACAAACGGCTTTGGCCCTGGGCATTTACGATGGGGGCTTATTTTCCGCTAGGAACGTTGGCCGCTTACAAAGGCGCCTATGAGCTCGCAGGCCGACCCTTTTACTGGGACAAAACAAGCCATGGCCACGCGCTCAAATCATCAGATCCTAATGAAGTCTAGCTCTCACCAATCGCTATTCAGCGGGGGCGCTCTTTAGCCGAGTTACGTAGGCCCTGCTGAGATGCAGCTTGAGCGCATTATCTGCGGCATCTCCATCGCGTGCTCTAATAGCATCGACAACCGCTTGGTGCTCATCCAGCGCAACGGCTCCGCGCCCTTCTACGGCTAGGGAAGTCGTCGCCATTAGGGCCATGAAGCGATGTACAAGATCGAGCTGCTGAACCAAAAACCGGTTGTGAGACGCTAGATGTACCAGCTTGTGAAAACGTCGATTGGTCTGCGCAAGGGCGGCGGGATTGTGTAAAATCTCGCGGTCAGCATCAACCATGCTTTGCAGAACCTCGACCTCCTCCGCGGTCGCATGCTGTGCAGCTAGCCGTGCTGCAAGACCTTCAAGCTCGCTACGAACCACGTAAAGCTCCGCGAGTTCGTTGTGATCTAGCGACGACACTATCAAGGAACGCCCGTCTCGGCTAAGCATCGACTGCGTTTCTAGCCGTTGCAGGGCCTCCCGGATTGGGGTTCGCGAAACGCCAAAGCGATCCGCCAATTCGCTCTCCACCAGCCGATCACCTGGCCGGTACACCCCCATATCGATAGCCTCGAGGATCAACGCGTAAGCATCACGCGGAGGAGCTTTCACATCCATCGGCTTGGTATCCCATTGTGTACTGTAACAACCCTATGCTTTCCGCGACATGTCAATCAAGTCTTACATGCGTTTGTCATGCGGCACGAAGCGCGGAAGAGGCCATTTACCCGACCGAGCCAGCGGGCTACGCACCGGCATGGCCAAGCCCTTTTCAAACCGAGAAAAACCGATCGAAACCTGGGTCTTCGACCTCGACAATACGCTTTACCATCCCTCCGCTCGGCTCTTTGATCAGATCGAAGAACGCATGCGCACGTTCATCGCGCGAGAGCTCGCACTCAGCCTTCATGAAGCGGACCGTCTGAGGAGCACCTACTGGGCCAAGTACGGCACCACCCTTGCCGGGCTGATGGCCGAGCACTCGATCAAGCCCATGAAATTCCTCGAGGAAGTCCACGATATCGACCTGTCCGATCTTGATGAGGACGCCAGGCTTTCTGCTCAGATCGATGGTCTCCCGGGGCGGAAGATAGTCTTCACCAATGGCGACGCGGATTACGCACAGCGCGTCCTTGCGGCCATCGGGCTCACTAACAGTTTTGATGCGCTCTACGGCATTGAACATGCTGACTTCATCCCCAAGCCAGCGGCGCAGGCATTCGACACCGTTTTCGCCATCGAAGCGATGGATACGGCCACCGCCGTGATGTTTGAGGACACAGCGCGCAATCTTGAGGTGCCCCATGCGCGCGGCATGGGCACGGTACTCGTCCACGCTTCAACGGAAAACCAAGCTCACATCCACCACGACACCTATGATTTAGCGGGCTTTTTGTCTCAGCTAACGGATGCACCATTGCCGTAACGCGTTCGCCCAATAGTTTTTCCCTATGGTCCTCGCAAACACCGATATTCTGATTTCCGGCGGCGGAGTCGCTGGTCTCATCGCCGCGGCAGGGTTTGGCAGCGCTGGCTTTTCAGTCATCTGCTGCGATCCCGCACCGCCTGTCACAACCCGAGACGCTGACGGTGCAGATTTACGCACCACGGCCTTTCTTCGCCCCGCGCAAGACTTCTTAAATCGCGCCGGAGTTTGGCCGCTTCTCGCGCCGGAAGCGACAGCGCTCGCAACGATGCGCATCGTGGATGCGGGCGGAGAAGAGCCTGTCGCCCGCGTCAGCCGTGACTTTGAGAGTTCTGACGTGACGGACGGCCCATTCGGCTACAATCTTCCCAACTGGCTCATCCGACGTGTCCTGCTCGAGCGGCTTGGAGCACTCCCCAACGTCGAGTTCCGCCCGGCAGTCGCAACGAAGTCCCTCGTGGCGCGCACGAAAGAAGCGCTGGTCACTTTGAGCGATGGCACGAGGCTGAGGGCGCGCATGGTCATTGCGGCTGACGGGCGGAATTCGTTTATCCGCAAGGCGCTCAAAATCAACGTCCGTACTATGGATTTCGGCCAGCGCGCTTTGACCTTTGCGGTCACTCATGATGCACCGCACGATAGCGTCTCGACCGAGATCCACAGGACGGGCGGCCCCTTCACGCTCGTCCCGCTCCCAGATCACGACGGTAAACCCTGCTCTGCCGTGGTCTGGATGGAAACCGAAGAGAACGCTCAGGCCCTTCTAGCGCTCGACGATGACGCGTTCGAAGCCGCAGCCACCGCGCGCTCGGCCGGCCTATACGGCCTACTCAAACTCGCAACTCGCCGCACCTCGTGGCCGATCATAAGCCAACTCGCGGATCGCTTTGACGGCCCTCGGACGGCGCTCGTGGCCGAAGCGGCTCATGTCGTCCCACCCATTGGCGCTCAGGGGCTCAACATGTCCATCGCCGATCTCGCGACGCTCCTCGACCTCGCGACTGAGACACCCGACGCGCTTGGCGATGAGGACATGCTCAAGGCCTACGCACGGGCGCGCTACGGCGATGTGCGGACCAGGGTGCTCGGAGTAAGCGCCCTAAACCGCGCATCGATGGCAACGCCAAGTCCGGTGCGCGATGCACGCGCCGTGGGGCTCAAGGTCCTCCACGACGTGAGCCCGATCCGCACCTCGCTCATGAAGCTCGGGATGGGACGCTAAAGGACCCGATCCAGAACAGGCTGCAGCCGCGCGAGCGTGGCATCGACATCGCGGAGCTTATCCAAGCCAAAGAGGCCCAGACGGAAGGTGCGGAAGTCGCTCGGTTCATCGCATTGCAGCGGCACACCGGCGGCGATCTGCATGCCCTCCGCCGCAAAGCGCGCGCCGGTCTGGATATCAGGATCCGACGTGTAGCTGACCACAACGCCAGGAGCCTCAAACCCGCTCGCCGCAACAGATTTCACGCCTTTTTCTGCAAGCATCGCGCGGACAGCACGACCAAGCTCCCACTGCGCGGCCTTCGCCTTCTCAAACCCGAACTCGCGGGTCTCGCGAACGTTATCGCGGAAATGAACAAGGCCGTCAGTGGGCATTGTGGCATGATACGCATGCTTGCCCGCTTCGTAAGTCTCCATAATCGACAGCCACTTGCCGAGATCGACGGCAAAACTGTTGGACTGCGTGGCTCTCACGCGTTCCACTGCCCGTTCAGAGAGCATCACCACACCAGCACAGGGTGTGGAGGACCAGCCCTTTTGGGGGGCCGATATCAGGACGTCGACACCGGTCGCTGCCATGTCCACCCAGATGCAACCGGACGCGATACAGTCGAGCACCATGAGCGCCCCGACCTCATGGGCCGCTTGCGCGAGAGCGGCAATGTAATCATCGGGCAGGATCACCCCGGCCGAGGTCTCCACATGGGGCGCAAAGACGATATCGGGTTTCAGTTCATGGATTTTCGCGACGACGTCTTCGATCGGCTCGGGCCGGAAGGGCGCCTGAGGCTCATTGCCGACACGGCGCGCCTTCATAACCTCGCAGTGGGAGGTGAATGCCCCGCTCTCAAAGATCTGGGACCAGCGGTAGGAAAACCAGCCGTTGCGGACAACGAGGGCCGTGGCGTCTTGGCCAAACTGGCGCGCCACGGCTTCCATCCCGAACGTTCCACCGCCAGGGATAAGGGCGCAGCCCGACGCACCGTACACCTCTTTGAGCCAGGTGGAGAGATCACGCATCACGCCACCAAAGCTGGCAGACATGTGGTTGAGCGACCGATCCGTAAAAACTACTGAGAACTCTTCGAGCCCGCCTGGGTCGACCGTGTCGAGCAATGCCATGGTGTCTCTCCCAAAAAAAACCGACCCTTTGGATAGGGCCAGATGGGAGCCAGTGCAAAGTCTACATCGGTATACTTTGCCTATATTTTCCGGGCACTTGGGCGAAAACGCGCCGCCTCAGGAAATCCGGGTTCCGATCCGCTACAAAAGGGTCTCGAGCGGCCCCTCGCGAACCTCTTCAGATAAAAGAACGTTGGACTCGATATCGCCCACGCCCGGCAGTGTCATAATCCTTCGGCGTAGCACGCGCTCAAAATCCCCGATGTCGCGAGCTGTCACGCGCACCCGATAGTCGTAAAGGCCAAGGACGTGATCGACGCGTTGCACTTCCGGGATTGCCGCGATCGCCCGTTCAAAATCCTCCAGGCTCACGCGCCCCCGCGTCGCGAGCTTGATGCCGAGGAACACTGTTACGCCAAAGCCCAGTGCCTTTTCATCGAGATCAAGCCGCGCGCCCCTGAGGATGCCCGCCTCCCGCAGTTTTTGAAGCCGCCGCCACGTCGCCGGTTGCGACAGCCCCGCCGCGCGCCCGAGTTCAGCCGTGCTAAGCGTCGCATCCCGGTGCAGCATGCGAAGGAGCGCGATATCGGTGGTGTCAGGCATCATAGCGGCAGGCTCTTGCGCGAAACGACCTCCGCCACCTGCATCAGCGCTTCGATATCGGCGATATGCGGTAACGTCAGAATGCGCGCCCGGTAGAGCTCCTGATAATGCCCCATATCGCGCGCGATAATAGAGAGACGTACATCTACCCGCCCCAGGAACGTCTGCAGCTCGATCACTTCCGGCACCTTGCGCGCTTGTTCCATAAAGCTGTCAAAGGCTCGAGGATCGGTCTTGTCCAGCGTGATGCGGAGCGAAACCTCAACCTCATAACCGAGCGCTCGCCAGTCGATCAGCGCACGGGTGGCCCGAATGACGGCCTCACCGCGGAGCTTATCGATGCGCCGCGTGGCCGTGGCCTGCGGAACGCGCGCGACGTCAGCCAGGGCGCTCAGCGGCTGGTCCGGGTCATCCTGAAGGTAGCGGAGCAATCGCCGATCTGTGTCATCTAACATGATTTACTCATAATCTAGCATATCACGCATGGATAGTCCGAAATAAAAGCATTTTTGAAAAGATGAAGGGAAGACTTAGGGCCGAGTGAAGTCTACACCCGCGCTAGACTGAAACAAGGGAGACACCCATGCGCGTTTATTACGACCGCGACTGCGACGTTAATCTGATCAAAGGGATGAAAGTGGCCATGCTCGGCTACGGCTCTCAGGGCCACGCCCACGTGCTGAACCTGCGCGATAGCGGCGCGGAGCACCTCGTGGTGGCCCTGCGCGAGGGATCGCCGTCGGCCAAGAAAGCCGAGGCCGAAGGGCTAAAAGTCATGAGCATCGCAGAGGCAGCCGCCTGGGCAGACCTCATCATGTTCACCATGCCAGATGAGCTCCAGGCCCAAACCTACCGCGAGCACGTGAAGCCTAACCTGAAACCTGGCTCCGCTATCGCCTTTGCTCACGGCCTCAACGTCCATTTCGGCCTCATCGAAGCACCCGACGACGTCGATGTGATCATGATGGCCCCGAAAGGCCCCGGCCACACGGTACGCGGCGAGTACGTAAAGGGCGGTGGCGTGCCCTGCCTCGTGGCCGTGGACAACGACGCCTCTGGCAAAGCGCTGGAGATCGGCCTCAGCTATTGCTCCGCCATCGGCGGTGGCCGCTCAGGGATCATCGAGACGAACTTCAAAGAAGAGTGCGAAACCGACCTCTTTGGCGAACAAGCTGTGCTCTGCGGCGGGCTCGTTGAGCTCATCCGCATGGGCTTTGAGACGCTGGTGGAAGCCGGCTACGCGCCCGAAATGGCCTATTTCGAGTGCCTCCACGAGGTGAAGCTCATCGTCGACCTGATCTATGAGGGCGGCATCGCGAACATGAACTACTCGATCTCCAACACGGCGGAATATGGCGAATATGTCTCTGGGCCGCGCGTCCTGCCCTATGACGAGACGAAGGCGCGGATGAAGGCCATCCTCACCGACATTCAGACCGGTAAATTCGTGCGAGATTTTATGCAGGAGAATTCCGTGGGCCAGCCCTTCTTTAAAGGAACGCGCCGCATGAACGACGCACACCAGATCGAAGAAGTCGGCGAGAAACTCCGCGGCATGATGCCTTGGATTTCCGCAGGCAAGCTCGTGGACCAAGCCAAGAACTAGTCGCAGCAAATTGCGATGTGAGGGCGGTCCCATCGGGCCGCCCTTTTACGTGGAAGCCTGCCAAAGACTGAGCGCTTGGCGCGTCTCGGCCACGTCATGCACACGCAGTATCTGAGCTCCCTGCGCCACCCCCGCCAACGCTACGGCAACGGAGCCAGGCATACGTTTATCCGCCTCATCCACGCCCGAGAGCGTCCCAATAAACCTTTTGCGGCTCGCACCCAGCAGGATCGGACAGCCCAACGAGTGCAGCACCGCAAGCTCCCGCAACAGCGCGAGATTGTGCTCTAACGTTTTTCCAAACCCGATCCCTGGGTCGAGGATGATGTTCTCCGGATTGATGCCCGCCGCCAGCGCCTTGTTCCTCTGCGCTTCCAACACGTCATAGACGTCGAGCACCACGTCGTCATAGTGCGGCTCGTTTTGCATGGTTTTCGGGTCACCCCGAGAATGCATTATGCAGATCGGCACATCAGCCCGGGCCGCCAGGGACGCCATGCTGTCATCATGGGTGAGCCCGGACACATCATTGAGCAGTTGAGCACCCGCCTTTAAAGCAGCATCGCCAACAGCCGCCTTACGGGTGTCAATGGAAACCGGTGCCACATCACGTAGCGCGTCGACTGCAGGTCTAGTGCGAGCGATCTCCTCCTCCACCGCCACGTAATCTGCCCCCGGCCGCGTGCTCTCGCCCCCGATATCCAGGATATCTGCGCCGTCAGACACGAGCCTACGACCATGAGCGGCGGCACTTTCAGCACTGTTGAAACGCCCTCCGTCAGAGAAACTATCCGGTGTTGTGTTCACGATACCCATTAGGCGGGGCACGTCCATCCTCACGCCCGCTACTGGCGCGCGTGGACGTGTCAGGGCGTCAAGCGCGGCGGAAGGCAAAGCTTTCCATGGGATCACACGACGTGTCTCCCGCGTCCGCTCTTCGACGTGAAGAAACCAAAGCCACCCTCCCGCAAGACATTGCGCGCCGTTCGGTGGCGTTCCAGGCAACAGCAGGGGGCGGTAATAGTGCTTCAAAGCGATGTACGTACCGGGACGCTGCCCCCTGTGATCGATAAGCCAAGCGACACGATCTCTACCGCTTTCATCTCCTCAGCAAACCAAGCAATGAGTTTTTCTGGCGTGCTGCCACCGGGCCCGTCCACCGCATCAAGCACCATTTTGGAGGGCGCCCAAACATTGATTTGCCCGTTGCGCAGCCCCCAATCAAGCTCAGTACGCGTGCCGACCACAACGCATCTTTTGTCGCGTCCAGCGAGCACCCAGGCGTTTTGCTCGATTGCCAAAAGATCGATACGCCTCTGCGCTTGCGGAACACTCGCTTGCGGACTCGACGCATCACCCAAGCCCACGACAAGGATCAGCGGCACCGCCTCTTCGGCGAAACGGTCTAGCCAGACCGTAAGCTCCCGGCTTGCGATTTCAGCGTTCCCAAGGGCGAGTATTAGTGGCCGTGGCGCCTCTTCCTCGACGCTGCGAAGCGTTGTCTCTTTGCTCCGGACGATCTCCACCCCCAATGTGCCCGGCACGCGGTCGAGTTTTTCGATCCTGACAAAGGCGCGAATGGCTTGCGGCTCTGCTAAAATCCGCTCGGCAACCCTCTCGGCCAGCGTCTCAAGCAGGTTTAGGCGCTCCTCCCGGAGAGCCGCCTCAATCGCCTCGGTAATACGATCATAGGATAGAATTCGGTCCACATCGTCCGCGAGGTCCTTGGGGAGCGGCGCAACTTCCACGACGACATTGAAGCGGATGCGCTGTGTGACACCTCGCTCGGCCTGGAACGCGCCGATGTCAGCATCCAATAC
>JBCCYG010000054.1:0-10891 GCA_039190145.1 Pseudomonadota bacterium
CCGCCATCGAGATGGCCGAAGACCGCAAGCTGTTCCGCGAGGCGATGGACCGCATCGGACTCGAAAATCCCAAAGCCACCATCGCCAACACAATGGAAGAATGCATGGCTGCGCTGGAAGATATCGGCCTGCCCGCCATCATCCGCCCGGCCTTTACGCTCGGCGGTACCGGCGGCGGCGTGGCCTATAACCGCGAGGATTACGAGTATTTCTGCCGCACGGGACTCGACGCCTCGCCAGTGACCCAGATCCTCATCGATGAGAGCCTTCTCGGCTGGAAAGAGTTCGAGATGGAGGTCGTGCGCGACCGCGCCGATAATGCCATCATCGTCTGCTCCATCGAAAATGTGGACCCGATGGGCGTCCATACTGGGGACTCGATCACCGTGGCCCCGGCGCTTACGCTCACCGACAAAGAATACCAGATCATGCGCAACGGCTCGATCGCCGTCTTGCGCGAGATCGGCGTCGAAACGGGCGGCTCCAACGTGCAATGGGCGGTGAACCCGCGCGACGGCCGGATGGTCGTCATCGAAATGAACCCCCGCGTGTCGCGCTCCTCGGCGCTGGCCTCCAAAGCCACCGGCTTCCCCATCGCCAAGATCGCCGCGAAGCTCGCTGTGGGCTACACGCTCGACGAACTCGACAATGACATCACCAAAGTGACGCCCGCGTCTTTCGAGCCCACCATCGACTACGTCGTCACCAAGATCCCGAAATTCGCCTTTGAGAAGTTCCCCGGCGCCGAGCCGCTCCTCTCCACCGCAATGAAATCCGTGGGCGAGGCCATGTCCATCGGCCGCACCTTCCATGAGAGCGTGCAAAAGGCGCTCGCGAGCATGGAATCCGGCCTCACCGGCTTCGACGACCTCATCCCCGCTGAAATCCCACAGGACAAACTCACCCGCGAGCGCGGCATGCTCAAAGGCAAAGACGCCGCCACGCAAGAGATCATCGACAAGGTCATCACCCGCGACCTCGCGCTCCAGACCCCCGACCGCCTCCGCCTCATCGCCCAGGCCATGCGCTTCGGCTTTTCCGACGACGAGATCACCGAGATCACCGCCTTCGACCCCTGGTTCCTCGCCCGCATCCGCGAGATCGTCGACACCGAGGCCGACATCATCGCGGGCGGCCTGCCCGTCACCGCCGAGGGCCTGCGCAAGCTCAAGATGATGGGTTTCACCGACGCCCGCCTCGCGACCCTCACTGGCCGGGACGAAGGCAATATCCGCCGCGCCCGCCAAAACCTCGGCGTCACCGCCGTCTTCAAACGCATCGATACCTGCGCCGCCGAATTCGAGGCGCAGACGCCCTACATGTATTCCACCTACGAGGCCCCCGCCATGGGCGACGTGGAATGCGAGGCGCGGCCATCCGAGGCCAAAAAGGTCGTCATCCTCGGCGGCGGCCCCAACCGCATCGGCCAGGGGATCGAGTTCGACTATTGCTGCTGCCACGCCTGTTTCGCGCTGACCGAGCAGGGCTACGAGACCATCATGGTCAATTGCAACCCGGAGACGGTCTCCACCGACTACGATACCTCCGACCGCCTCTATTTCGAGCCCCTCACCTTCGAGCACGTCATGGAAATCCTGCGCGTCGAGCAGGAGGCAGGCCAACTCCACGGCGTCATCGTCCAGTTCGGCGGGCAAACGCCCCTCAAACTCGCCAATGCGCTGGAGGGCGCGGGCATCCCGATCCTCGGCACCTCGCCGGACGCCATCGATCTCGCCGAGGACCGCGAGCGCTTCCAGGCCCTCGTCAACGATCTCCAACTCAAGCAACCCACCAATGGCATCGCCCATACCGACGCCGAAGCCCTTGAAATCGCAGCGGATATCGGCTTCCCCCTCGTGATCCGCCCGTCCTACGTCCTCGGCGGCCGCGCCATGGAGATCGTCCGCGACCAGGCCCAGCTCGAACGCTACATTTCCGAGGCCGTGGTGGTCTCAGGCGACAGCCCCGTCCTCCTCGACAGCTATCTCGACGGCGCCATCGAGCTCGACGTCGACGCGCTCTCCGACGGAACGGACGTCCACATCGCGGGCATCATGCAGCATATCGAAGAGGCGGGCGTGCATTCGGGCGACAGCGCCTGCTCGCTGCCCCCCTACTCGCTCCCCACCGAGACCATCACCGAAGTCGAACGCCAGGCCAAAGCCCTCGCGCTGGCGCTCAACGTCCAAGGCCTCATGAACGTCCAATTCGCGGTGAAAGACGGCGAAATTTACCTCATCGAGGTCAATCCACGCGCCTCCCGCACTGTCCCCTTCGTGGCCAAAGCCGTGGGCTCCCCCATCGCCGCCATCGCCGCCCGCATCATGGCCGGCGAGAAACTAACGGAATTCGCCCTAGTAGACCCCAATATCGACACCTATGCCGTCAAGGAGGCCGTCCTCCCCTTCGCCCGCTTCCCCGGCGTCGACACGCTGCTCGGGCCAGAGATGCGCTCCACAGGCGAGGTCATGGGCTCCGACCCCAACTTCCACCGCGCCTTCCTCAAGGCCCAGCTCGGCGCGGGCGTGGCGCTCCCCACCGAGGGTAAAGTCTTCCTCTCCATCAAAGAGGCCGACAAAACCGACACCCTCCTCGATGCCGCCCGCACGCTCGTCGCACTAGGCTTCACCCTCATCGCCACCTCCGGCACCGCCCGCTTCCTCGGCGAGCACGGCATGGAGAGCGAAGTGGTCAAAAAAGCCTACGAAGGCCGCCCCAACATCGTCGACCACATGAAAGACGGCGAGATCGTCCTGGTGATGAATACGACAGAGGGCGCCCAGGCTGTGGAGGACAGCCGCTCCATGCGCAACGTGACCCTGATGGACCGTATCCCGTATTACACGACCCTGGCAGGCAGCCATGCCGCGGCGAAAGCGATGGAGGCCGGGCGCGAAGGGGATTTGAGGGTGCAGAGGTTGCAGAGCTAACCTACAGCAAGCCGCTTAGCCTACGAGAGAACGCGCGAAGGCAGTTCTAAGTGCTGTTAAAAACAATCTGAAACAACCGCACCACCACGACGGCGAAGAAAAACATCAAAATCGTCGAGATGGGCAGCGTAAAAGCATAGAGGTAGAGAAAGGCACTCAAAGCCTTGCGATCCTCAACCAAGCTAAACCAGTCACCCGCGAAAAAAGCCAACGGCGCCAAAGCGATGACGGCAGATATCGACAGACACCAAACCCACGGCCCTGAGATGCTCATCTGTCACTCCGCCTTTAAAGTGTCGCGGAAACGTAAGCTATCCGCGATGCCGGTCAATCACTTCCCGACCGCCCCAACATCGTCGACCACATGAAAGACGGCGAGATCGTCCTGGTGATGAACACGACCGAAGGCGCCCAGCTGTCGAGGACTCAAGCAGCATATGCAAAGTCACGCTGATGGACCGAATTCCGTACTATACGACTTTAGCAGGCAGCCACGCGACCGCGAAGGCCATGGAAGCCAGTCGCGAGGGAGATTTGGGTGTGCAGAGGTTGCAGGGTTAGTTGGCATCCCAAGTTTTAGCAGCTATCGGCGAAAGCATCATCCGCTTTGGTGACTCCAATGTCAGGCATCTTCTCACCACCGCCATCATAGGCTCCGACCAGGTCGGCCAACCCGGCTATCATTCGGATGGTCGCGTCCACGGCAGAGCCAGCCGAACAGCCGTCGATGCTATACATGACAAAAAAAGTGAATGGGACGACACACGCACCCGCTAAGCAAATAAGAGCCAACTTCACGAGTGGTTTAAGGTCAGGCGGTTTCATTTTTTCCTCCTTGGGTCTATGTAAGGAGGGTGAGCCGCAAGGCTCACCCGAGTGCCTAGCACGGTTCGCTGATCTTGATTGCAACTTGGGGTCAGCGAGCCACGGCTCTTTAAGCAGCACTTTCATTAGTACACCGGAAGCTCTGAGATTTTCAATAAGTTTATCAATCTTACGTAAATTGGAACACATAACGAACATTTATGTAAGCTCGGAGGGTCCTTTACGTCAAAGCTCGGCTTTACAGCAATCTTAGCAGAGTACTGACGATGCGCTTGATTAGTGTAATGCTTGTAAAGTAAAATGTGGTTGACGGTTTACACTGCAACAGGGCTTTGTAAATTTACCGTAACGCTTGACACTTCACACTTACAAATGTGACACCGCATAGCGTCGAAGAAAGAACAGGATGTGAACATGGCCATAAAGCCGGAGATTGAGCAGCTTTTTGAGAAGGAGGTTGTTAAGGTCAGCGACGTTTCCAAACTTGCCGACGTCTCAAGACCCACAATTTACAAATGGCGCAAGGGCAGTGACATCTCTGTAGCCAAGGAAGACGATTTGCTATCCGCGATCGCAGCACTAACCGGCAAAGCTGCAGGTACCGCATCGTCCACGACTAGCACTGTGGACGACTTGTCAGACAGGGTTTCGCATAAGGACTTCGGGCTGCTCCCCGAGGATCTTGTGACAAGACTATCCACGACCATCAGCAACGCGCTAGCGCAGGCGCGGACCTTGAACGACCTTTCTAGAGAGAACCCGTCTTCAATGTCCCGGGAGCATAGCACGCTAAGACGCTCTATGCGTGACGCGCGCCGCCTTTTAGACCACGTAGACGAGGTCTGCGAGAACGCTGGTCTCCAAGCAGAACGAGGAGTGTCTCGTTGGTAGAATTTGAGTGGAGCGTTCAAACTGCTTTACCTCACTGCTCCCGCACCATCTCCTCATTCTCCGGCCCATCCACGATCTTCGCCAGCCGCGCCTGCATGAAGCTGCGGAGCACTCTGTTCATCCGCGGCTGATAGCCCGGCCCCAGCGCCTTGAAGAACCGCACCACGTCGGCGTCGAGGCTCACGGTCACGCGGGTACGTTTGGTGTCCCGGTCCTCCCCGCGCCAGATGTCGTTCCATTCGCGCGGGATCGTCTCGTTGCGGTTGAGCGCGTCCACCATGTCGTATTCGATCTGCCGAAGGCCCTCGATGCTGTTCATCCACGCGATGCGCTCTTTGAGCGTCATGTCCTTGGGGTGCTTTGAATAGGGGCTGCTGAGGCGGGTCATGGGCAATGTCCAGGGTGTGAGGTGCGGGTCATGTCGTCACCCTGCCCGGCAAAGATTAACGGCCCCCAAGCCCTGCGCGCGTATGCATGGGTTGTGCATGGCTTGTGCATCACGTCTGCCCCCGCTGGACGGCCCCAAAACCGAAAGGTAAACCTCGCGCACTGAGGGGGGAGCACATGCACCAGCCAGCCATCACCGGATCGGGTGTTTTCACCCCGGAAAATGTCATCACGAATGACGAATTGGTCAAAGCTTTCAATGCCTTCGCGGATCTGGAGAATGCTCGGCACGCCGACGCCATCGCCGCGGGGAACCGCGAGCCGGTGCCCCATTCCTCCGCCGAATTCATCCTCGCCGCCAGCGGCATCGAGCGCCGCTATGTACTTGATAAATCAGGCATTCTCGATCCCGAAGTGATGCACCCCCTGCTCTCCCCGCGGCCTGATGACGCCCCCTCCCAGATGGCCGAAATGGCCGTAGACGCCGCTTTGAAGGCCCTGGAGATGGCCCAAGTCGCCCCGGAAGACATCGACTGCATCCTCTGCGCAGCGTCGAACCACGAACGCGCCTACCCCGCAATTGCCGTGGAAATTCAGTCACTTCTGGGCGCGGGCGGCTTTGCCTATGACATGAATGTCGCCTGCTCCTCAGCCACGTTCGGGCTCCAATCGGCCTGCGACATGGTCCGCTCAGGAAGCGTTAAAAAAGCTCTGGTAGTGTGTCCGGAGATCTGCTCCGCCCACCTCGAGTGGCGCGACCGCGATTGCCACTTCATCTTCGGCGACGTCGCCACCGCCCTTGTCATCGAGCGCGAAGAAGACGCTAAAGGCCCGAAATTCCTCGTGAAATCCACGCGGGCGGCCACGCAATTCTCCAACAACATCCGCAACAATAATGGCTATCTCCGCCGCGCCCATAGCCAGATGGAAGACCGCCGCGACATGCAATTCATGCAAAACGGCCGCAAGGTCTTCAAAGAAGTCCTGCCCCTCGTCAGCAAACACATCGCGGCCCACCTGGGCGAGGAAGGCGTTGAAAACACTGACCTAAAACGCCTCTGGCTCCACCAGGCCAACAAGTCGATGAACGACTATATCGGCAAACGCGTCCTCGGTCGCGAGCCGGAGCCAGGCGAGCAACCGAACATCCTACAAGACTACGCCAATACCTCCTCGGCTGGTTCCGTCATCGCATTTGCCAAGTATTCCAGCGATTTAGAACCAGGCGACAAGGGCCTCCTCTGCTCCTTCGGCGCCGGCTACAGCGTGGGCTCCGCGATCCTCGAACGCGCTTAGCCCCCCTTCATCTTTCCCCAAAAACTCCCGCCGGAGGCGCTCCCTGCCTCACCCACCAAAACACATCCAACAACAGTGCGCTCCGCCGCGCAGCGGCGCCACCGAGGGCCGAACACAACGTGTGAGGGGGAGGCGGGCGGGCACGCCGTCACAACCCAAGCGAAAGCCAATCAGCTCAATGACTTAGACACCCGCGCATGGACTTCTTTAACGCTCTCCACGCGCTCGGAATAGCGATCTGTCAAAGCCTCGGCCCGCCCGCGCGTCATGATCGTGAACCGCGCGAGCTCCTCCATCACGTCTACGATCCGGTTATAGAGCGGCCCTGGCTTCATGCGATCGCCGTCAAACTGCTTCCAGGCTTGCGGCACCGAGGATTGGTTGGGGATCGTCACGAGCCGCATCCACCGTCCTAGAATGCGCATTTGATTGACGGCATTAAAGCTCTGGGACCCGCCCGAGACCTGCATCACGGCCAGAGTCTTGCCCTGGGTCGGGCGAATGCCGCCGATGGCAGAGAGCGGGATCCAGTCGATCTGCGTTTTCATAATCCCGGTCATGGCCCCGTGTCGTTCGGGCGAAGACCAGACCATCCCCTCGCTCCAGAGCGCGAGTTCGCGGAGCTCTTGGACCTTGGGATGCGCCTCTTCACCGGGGTTCGCGGGGTCCCCCGGAAGTGGCAGTCCAGTGGGATTGAAGAACCGCGTCTCGCAGCCGAGCGCATGCAGCACGCGGGCGCCCTCCTCGGCGGCCTTACGGGAGTAGCTTTCCGGCCTCAGGGAACCATAGAGCAGGAGAATGCGCGGCGCATGCCCGTCATCACCTGGGGCCGCGAGATCAGCATAGTCCAAGGGTTGAAGCATGCCCTCCACCAGGTTGGGCATGTCAGAAATATCCATCAGTTGGCAGTCTCTTCTTCGAGGTGGAGTTTCATCTCGATTAGCACTTGCTGGAGCGCCGATGTTTCCTGCAACAGGCGCTTAGCCTCATTAATCGTGATTACGCCGTCCTCGATGGATTGATGATACTCACTCATCAGCATGGCAAAGCGTTGCGACAGGGCGACAACGTCTGAGTTCACGCCCCCACTCCCCTCAGAGTTCCGCCGCTCGGTGTCGTAACTCACGGTTGCCCCGCTGAGCTCCGCGAGTGCGCTGGTCACATGGGGATATCCAGAAGCTTCTTCGAGAAGGGCCACTGTATCAACCGGCATATATCGATCAGCATGTTCTTCGGTATCGGCATAGTACCGGCCCAAGGTTGCTTTGGACTTTCCTGAAATCTCGCAGGCCCGCTCGATACCAACGGACTTCACCAGAGCTTCCGTATGCTTTTTTAGGTAGCTGCCTTTACCGGCCATGGTCATCCCCACTTCACTCGCGCCGCGTGACCTTGACGGTCAATACACACCATATCGACGAGGGGAAACGATCAAGTCTTTTCCCATGCCGTCGCGGCACTGGCTTTGTCACGTTGGAGGCGGCCTTGGCAACAAGGCTTGTGTGAGTACCGGCACACCCCGGCGCCGGGAGCGGTAGGTCCGTTGCACGAAGTCCGATGCGGGGGCGGATTGGGGCGTATGCCCTGGTTGTGCGGCGGGCTTGCGGGAAGGCGCTCTGGCGCAGGTTCGTGATCTCATCCATCCCCAGGGATCATCCCGGAGGTCACGAGCCATCCCGTGGGCCCGGCCCTCCAAAGGGGCGGATCCGGCTCCCTCTTGCCAAAAGAGCAAGTTAACCTCAGCGCAGAAATCAAAGCGATGGGAAGATCGGGCTGCCCTTGCAACGGCCAAGGCACCGAGGCAGAGGGAGCCCATGGCGAAGCTCTACTATCACTATTCAACCATGAATGCGGGCAAGAGCACGCTTTTGCTACAGGCATCGCATAACTACGTGGAACGCGGCATGGCAACGTACCTGCTAACCGCAAGTTTCGACGACCGTGCGGGAAAGGGTCAGATCGGCAGCCGGATCGGTATCTGCGCAGAGGCCGACACCTATGTGAAAGGCGAGGACCTCTTCGCAAAAGTCGAGAAACGGCTAAGCGAGGGGCCCTGCGCCTGCATCTTTGTCGACGAAGCGCAGTGGCTTTCCCGGGACCAAGTTTGGCAGCTCGCGCGCGCGGTCGATGACCTTGGTATCCCGATCATGTGTTACGGCCTCCGCGTGGATTTTCGCGGGGAGCTTTTCCCCGGTTCGGCGGCGCTCCTGGCGCTCGCGGACGAGATGCGCGAAGTGCGCACGATCTGCCATTGCGGAAAAAAGGCGACGATGGTTGTGCGGATGGATGAAAATGGGCGGGCTTTGCAGGATGGGCCGCAGGTTCAGGTTGGCGGTAACGAGACCTATGTAAGCCTCTGTCGCCGCCACTTCCGCGAGGCGATTGGCGACCGGGGCACATGATGTCTCTCGCGCTGGAGGAACAAAGCCTCCTCAGATAGCGTTGGGAAGCGTCTCACCCGCTGCAAAAGCGCGGACGTTATCTACGGCCATGAGACCCATCGAGGTTCTCACCTCAAGCGCCGCAGTCCCAAGGTGAGGAAGAAGCACCACATTTTCCATCGCCTTTAGAGCCTCGGGAACCGCCGGTTCAAACTCGTAGACGTCGAGCCCCGCCCCTGCGATGCGCCGAGTTTCGAGCGCAGCGATGAGCGCGGCCTCGTCCATCACGTCCCCACGCGCAATGTTCACGAGATGAGCGGTGGGCCGCATGGCCCAGAGCGCTTTAGCATCAATCAGGTGCCGGGTCTCTGCGCCACCTGGCACCGCGAGCACGACAATATCAGCAGCAAACATGCAGTCGGCGAGCGTTGGCACCTGCGTGGCGGGCACATCCACCTCTTTGGGTGAGCGATTGTAATAGACGACCTTCATGCCAAAGCCGAAGTGGCAGCGCTTCGCGATGGCCTGTCCGATCCGGCCCATGCCGACGATCCCCACGGTTTTGCCAGACATGTGGAGCCCAAGCATCTGCGTCGGGTGCCAGCCTTCCCATTGCCCGGCGCGCACCAAACGCTCCCCCTCGCCCGCGCGCCTGCAGGTCATAAGCATGAGCATGAGCGCGATATCCGCGGTCGCATCGGTCACCGCGCCAGGCGTATTCGTTACCGCGATACCGGCAGCTGTCGCGGCCGCCACGTCGATATGGTTGTAGCCCACGCCGAAATTGGCGAGCAGCTTGCACCGCCCCTCCATCATGCCCGCGCTGCAGCCATCACCGAGCGTTGGGATGATCGCGTCAAACATCCACATCGCGGCCTTCATTTCGCTTTCTGACATCGGGACATTGCTTTCCCGCATTTCCACCTCGGCAAAGGCCTGCGCAGCCTCAACAACCGGGGCAGGCATGGGCCGCGTGATCAAAAGCTTCATCAATACATCCTTCCGCCAAGCGGCACGTCGAGATCAGGCTTTAACAGCACGACTTCGCCCTCGTCATCCGGCACGCCGAGGACGAGGATTTCCGACATGAACTTGCCGATCTGCCGCGGTGGAAAATTGACCACAGCAACGACGCGGCGGCCGATGACGCTTTCAGGCGTGTAGTGCTTAGTGATCTGAGCAGAGCTCTTTTTGACCCCGATCTCGCCGCCGAAATCGACCCAGAGCTTGATCGCGGGTTTGCGCGCCTCTGGATAGGGCTGGGCATCGACGACCTGGCCGACGCGGATGTCGACCTTGAGGAACTCATCAAAGCTCAGGTCAGCCACGGGAAAGCTCCTTGGAGCGTTCGGTGGCCGCGCGGACCGTTGCGCGCATAAGCGCGGGCAGCGCGTCCATCAGCACCTCAAGGCCCGCCTGCGTCGTGCCGTTTGGGCTCGTCACATTGACCCGCAGCTGCTCTGGGGTCTCTGGCCCTGCCACGGCTAGCGCGCCCGCCCCCGCGACGGTGGCTTTGGCGAGCTCCATGGAAAGCTCGGGCGAGAGCCCTTGCGCCTGCCCTGCGCTGGCGAGGCATTCAATGAAGTGAAAGACGTATGCGGGCCCTGAGCCGGAGAGGCCCGTCACCGCATCCATCTGGGCCTCGCTCGCGAGACGCACAGTTTTGCCCACCGCGCTCAACAAACCTTCGGCGAGCTCCATATGTGCTGGAGTGCTGGCATGCGAGCCGATAAGCGCCGTGATCCCCTGCCCGATCGCGGCGGGCGTATTGGGCATGGCCCGGATGACCGGGGTCCGCGGGCTCAAAAGCTCCGCATAGGTGGCGAGCGACGTGCCCGCGGCGACAGAGACAAAGAGTGTCTCACCGCCAGCATAGCTCGCCAGCTTCGGCAGGGCTGCTTTCATCATCTGAGGCTTTACCGCAACGATCACGATGGCTGGTGATGTTGGTAGCTCTTCATTGATCTGGGCGCCGGTGCCCCTGACCCAATCGGACGGCGCGGGATCAACGATCCACACAGACTGGGGCGTTAGACCGCGCTCCAGCCAACCCGCCAACATTGCTGAACCCATCTTACCGCAGCCCAGCATCACCAGGCCGCGGTTCTCTAACTCTTTAAAATCCATTGCTCCCCCAATCGGGGCGCAAACTAGGCCCGGCCGTAGGCCTCGGCAATAGCC
>JBCCYG010000055.1:0-10869 GCA_039190145.1 Pseudomonadota bacterium
CATCCTAGCACGAAGAAAAGCGCTATCAGGGCGGCGAGAAGAGCAAGTTCGAGCGTGACGAAGGTCACATCGAGCGCTGGACCGCCATGCCGCTCCCAAGAGCGCAGGCCGAAGCTCGACGGTAGAGCCTCTGGGAAACGCCATCGCCCAGCAAAGGACCAGATGCCCTGGCTCACCAAGCCGCCAAAAACGGCGAGACCGGCAAATATGCCAATGGCAAGGCCGAGCCCCCTACCCCCGTAATCGCGCCAACCGGTCGCTCGCTCTCCGCTCTCGACGGCGCGCCTGCCGAACCAGGCCGCGAGAATTTCGCCCAAACGCCAAAGCGCAATCGCCCAGATCACAAGCGCCAGCTGAAGGAGTGCCGCGGCGGCGGCGGGGCCACGCAAGGCGAGGTCCGGGTCGGTCATCCAGCGCAATATCAAGATGGAAAGCGTGGGCGGCGCCGTCGGGCCCAACACGATTGAAACGTCAACGTTCGACATCGCGTAGGCGAGGACGGCGTAGAGTGGCAGCCTCAGCTGCACGTAGAGCGCAGGAAGCACAGTGAGCACCCAACCGCGCACCTTGCCGTAACCCAGCGCGGCGGCGACCTGCATGCGCTCCGCGGAATTGATCTGCGGCAGCGCTGCAAGCGCCATGAGCATCAAGAACGGCAGCTCTTTGGCCATGAGGCCCGCAATGAGCGCCCAACCACCAGGATCCCCAACAATGAGGGCATCGGGTGGCCTCTCCCAGCCCGTGGCCCAAGGCGAGGCTAGCCGTGCTGCCCAGCCTGACGGCGCGACCATGAAGGCAAGGCCAAGGGCCGCGGCCGCATGGGGCACCGACAGAAGCGGCGAAAGAAGCCGCTCCAGCGCACGGAAAACGCGGGTGCCCTGCCACCCCGCGATGAGGAGGAAACAGCCGAGCAACGCGCCCAACGCGGAAAGAACCCCCGTTTTGAACGAAAGCCAAGACGCCCGTCCAATGCCGGGTTCAGCAAACAGGATGCGCCAGGGCTCCAGAGAAAAGCTTCCCCCTCCGCCCGGCCGAAGACCACCAAAAGCGGGGAGAAGTGTCCCGAGAAGCCCTGCGGCGATGGGGCCAAGTAGGATTGCGATGGTGAGCGCGGGAACCACGCTCAACCGACCGCCATCCATAAGGCTAGTTCGCAACGCCGTAGCGCTCGCGCCAGTCCTTTTCGATCCGCGTCATCCAGCTTGCATGGGGCTCGGGCAGTGCTGTCCCGAGCTCGGCCGGGGAAAGCGTCGCCACTCCGAGCTCCAGATTGTCAAAGGCAACGCGGTCCTCTTCGCTGAGCTTATCCATGTCCAGTACAGTACCGTAGCCCAGGATATCCGGCGTCTGAGCCCTCAGCTGCGACTCCGGGCTCAATAGGAAGTTCGCCACGACCATGGCACCGGCCTTTGCGTTTGCATTGTAAGGGATCGCCACAAAGCTCGCATTCCCGATAGTGCCCTTGTCGAGAACGAAGGTGCGTGCACTTTCGGGAAGCTGCTGATTGGCAATCGCCGCCGTAGCTTCACCTGGTGAAAGGCTCACCGCGAGGTCAATCTCGCCATCGTTGATGAGCTGGAGCTGGCGCGGCCCGCTTTGCGGATAGCTGCGCCCGCCACGCCACATGTTAGGCGTCGTCTCCTCAAGCCATGCCCAGAGCGGCGCGGTGACAGACGCATAGTCATCCCCGGCATCACTTAGGAGGCGGTCCGGGTCTTCAACGAGCTCAAAGAGCATCTGTTTGAGAAACGTTGTGCCCAGGAAATCAGGTGGCTGCGGAAAGGTGAAACGGCCCGGATTTGCAGCCGCCCATTCGGCAATTGCCTCGGCTGAAGTCGGCGGCGCTTCTAGCGTCTCACTGTCGTAAATGAACACGATCTGCGCCGCGGCCCAGGGGCTTTCGAAGCCGTCCGTAGGCACGGTGAAATCGGTGGTGACCGGCTTGCCCTCGACATCTACCAACTCCCAATTTGGGAGCTGCTCCGCGAAGGGGCCAAAGAGGAGCTCGGCCTCTTTAAGAGCGATAAAGTTCTCACCGTTGATCCAGATCATGTCGACCGCCCCGCCCTCGTCGGTGCCCGCCGCGTTTTCCGCGACCACGCGGGCCACGGCATCGGCCGTGTCGGTGAGCTTCACATGCTCAAGGGTGACCCCATAATCTTCCATGACGCGGGAGCCGACCCAAGCGATGAAATCATTGGTCGTCGTCGCCCCGCCCCAGGCGTGCCAAAAGACGGTTTGTCCTTCGGCTTCTTCGACGACTGCGTCCCAGTCAGACGGGTCCGGCTCAGCCCAAGCGGCGCCAGCAAGCGCCACAGCCGTAGCAGCGAGGATATGTTTCATGTTGTGTCCTTCCGATAGTCAGTTCCAAACACCTGCCGCGCGAGCAAGACGCGCGACGCGGCGGTGAAGAAGCAAAGCGCCCCAAAGGCCCAAGCCAGGGGCGCAAACCAGTCCGGCAGTAGGCACAGGAGGACGAAGAACCCAATGGTTTCCGCACCTTCCAAAAGCCCGCCAGTAAAGTAGAGAGATTTCGCGCCGCGTTCCTGCCGGTCTTCTATCCCGCGCTTTTCCGCGAGGATGGCATAACCAAGGAACGTTGCGCCGTTGAAGTAAAAGCTCGTGAGCAGCCAGGCACCTGCCACGGCATTTGCGCTCGGATCGGCCCACACAAAAGCCATGGGGATCGCGCCGTAAAAGAGAAAGTCGCTCGTGATGTCGAGATAGCCGCCGAAATCAGTCTTTCGGCTGGCGCGCGCAACCGCGCCATCCAGCCCGTCCGCGAGCCGTGATAGCAGGATGAGAAGGAGCCCGATGAGCGGTGCCTCAAATGCAATGGCGGCGGCAGCAAGAAGACCCAAAGCAAGGCCGGCTAGCGTAACCCCGTCAGCAGTAACGCCCCACCGAGCGAGAGACTGACCGGCGGCATTGAGCGGCGGGTCAATGATCGGGCGGAGTCGGGCGTCAAACATTGTTTACACGCAATAGGTGACAACTCACGCTTTGGCACGCGCTTTGATGGGGCGTGTCGATTTTCTTACGCAGAAGTGAAGAAAGATGGTGCCCCCACACGGACTCGAACCGCGGACCTACTGATTACAAATCAGTTGCTCTACCAGCTGAGCTATAGGGGCACGGGCGCTCGAATACGCGGGCCTGTAGGATGCTGCAAGGGGCTTCCTTCGTGGAGAGCACAGTGGTAGCTCAATGGCGGCTTCGGGCACAAATGTAATCAGCGCCCTCAATGGTCGATCTTGCAGCTCTGAGACGCGAAGAATGGAAATAGTTTACCATATTGGCGCGCATGAGACCGACGACGATAAGCTCATTCGCTGCCTACTCAAGAATCGGGACCTGCTCGCCGAAAGAGGCATCGCTGTCCCAAATCCAACGCGCTATCGCAAACTGCTACGAGAAACGCTCCAGGCGATTGTCACTGGGGCAAACCCGGCCCTGTCTCGTCATGACGTGTTTGACGCCATTTTGGGAGATGAGCACGCCGAACGCATTGTCATGAGCAACGCCAACTTTTGCTGCATTAATGCTCGCATATTCGAGAACGGACAGTTCTACCCTCTGGGCCCAGGGCGCATAGCCGCCCTTGGCCAACTCTTTCCAGGTGACACCATTGAATTCCATATGGGCCTTCGCAATCCGGCGACCTTTGTCCCGGCGGTGGTTGGCGGTCTGCCAGAGAACATTCAAGCGAGCGTTGCCGCTCAGGTTGATCCTTTTGATCTGCGCTGGTCAGAGGTCATCACGCGGTTTCGTGAGGCATGCCCTCAGGCAGAATTCACCGTTTGGTGCAACGAGGACACCCCGCTTTTGTGGACCCAGCTCATTCAAGAGATGTCTGGCCTCGAGCATGGAACGCCCATTGTCGGGGGATTTGACCTTTTGGCTGAGATCATGACTGAGGAAGGCTATAAGCGCTTTCTAAGTTACCTGAAGTCCCATCCACCTCAGACGGAAGTTCAAACCCGCAGGATTGTCGCCGCCTTTCTCGACAAATTTGCAATTGAAGAGCAACTTGAAGAGGAACTCGACATGCCCGGCTGGACCGAGGAAACCGTCGATGCCCTCACCGAGATTTACGAAGAGGACGTTTACGCCATCGATCGGCTTCCCGGTGTGAACCTAATCACTCCTTAGAAGGTCACATGCCAAGTGCCGATTTATACATGTCGAGCACTGCTTCTTCTTCGGCAATGTCATCTTTATCGCGCTTCCGCAGGGCCACGATTTTGCGCATCACCTTTGTGTCGTAGCCGCGTGCCTTGGCCTCCGCCATCACCTCTTTTTGCTGGTCAGCTAAGTCTTTCTTTTCCGCCTCTAAGCGTTCGAAACGTTCGATAAACTGCCGGAGCTCGCCGGCCGTAACGCGGTAGCTTTCAGACGACGGATCAGTAGCTGTGTCAGACACGGGGCGGGCTCCTATTGGCTAAAGACGCGACCCGATAGCCGCCAAGAGAATCCGCCGCAAGGGCTTGGCGCGCAGAACACTGTGGATTACTCGTGCAGGGCTAATTTTGGGAGAAGGTTATGTTGGGCGCGCTGGTTCCTGTGGGAATTGCTCTAACGCTGGCCGGGCTTGTGGGACTTGTGTGGTTTATCTTTGCCACTGCCCGCGCGCGCAGCGCTGGCCTAGACGAAGCCGAAATGAAGGCGCGTCTATCCAAGCTCCTCGCTATAAATTTGGGGTCGGTAGCAATTGCTGGCCTCGGCCTGATGTGCCTGATCGTAGGTCTCTTTTTGAGTTGAGGCCTACAGCACCTCAGAGAAACGGTTACCGTTTTTTACCGCGTCGCGAAGCGCTTCCGCAGGTACCCAGTAGAGATCCTCCCGGCCACGCTTCTCGAGCTTTCGCAGCTGGGGCAAAAGGCCGTTCAGTTCCGCCGCTTTCATCGGCCCACCTTTGTGGCGCGGAAAGCCAAAGCCCAAGAGCATGACAAGGTCAATATCGCCAGCGCGCTCCGCAACGCCCTCGTCAAGAAGCCTCGCCCCCTCATTCATCATTGCGAGGAGGCAATCGGTTTGCACATCTACCGCAGAAACCCGTTGCGGCTGAATCATCAGATTTGACCGGACAGCTTCAATAAGGGCCAGGACGCTTCGATCTTGGCGAGGCTGCGATCCACCCTCGTCATAGGCATAAAACCCAAACCCTTTTGCACGGCCTGTCCTACCGGCATCCAAAACGGCCTTAAGGACCTGCGCCTTTGGCTCACCGTTAAGCCACTGTGCCTTGCGACGCCCCGCCAAAATGAGATCAAGGCCCGCTTGATCAGCGATTTGATATGGGCCCTGTTTGAAGCCGTAAGAACGCATAGCAGCGTCAACTGAGTAAGGTGTTGCACCCCTAAGCACGGCTCGATCGGCGGCTTCACCGTATGCTGCCAGCATTCGATTGCTGATAAGGCCCGCCGTGGCGGTAACGCGGACGGGCTTTTTGCGAAGGTGCGCGGCAACGGCGAAGGCGGTTGATTCAGTTTGCGGGGATGTGCCGGTGCCGATCGCGACTTCCACTAGCGGTTGGACATGCGCCGGGTCAAAGAAATGCATCCCTACCACGTTGTCAGGCTGGCCGTACGCATCGGCAAGTTGATCGATATCTGCTAACGATGTGGTGCTGGCGATTGTTGCATCTGTTTGCGCCGCTTCCCCCAGCCTTTGGAATAGAGCGACTTTAAGGTCTTCATCCTCGGGCACTGCCTCGATGATCAGATCAGCTCCTGCGACGTTGCTGAACTCCCGCGTTACAGAAAACCGAGACAGGCGTTCTCTTTGCGTGCCTGGCGAGAGCCGGCCACGATCTACCGCGCGAGTGTAAACCCCTTTAACGCGTGCGCTTGCTTGCAGGGCCGCCCCGCCGTTGTGTTCAATGAGCACAACTTTGAAACCAGCATCTAAACAGCAAACCGCGATGCCAGAAGCCGTATCCCCACTGCCGATGATAGCCACGTTGCTTACTTTTCTTGGCAGCGGAAGCCCTTCTCGCGGCTTGCTCGCCAATCGGCTGGCCAGGAAAACATGCCTTAGTGCCTTAGCCTCATCACTATCGCGCAGCTCAAGGAAAAGATCTCGCTCGAGCTGCAAACCAGCTTCAAAAGGCATTAGCAAAGCAGCTTCCAAGCAGTCCAAAATCGCAGCCGGTGCGCGTGTGGGGGAGTTTTGAAGTTCTTCGCGAGCCGCCAAGATCGCGCTTTGGTACTCCGATACGTTCTCAAACATTTCGCGCTTGTCTCGGGTCGGCGTAATGTTGCGGCCGATCATTGAACGCGCGTGGCTTACTCCAGCGGACAGAAGGTCACCTTCCACGATCCCATCCACCAAGCCAATTTCCAATCCCTTGGAAACGTCCCTCGACGTCCCACTAAGCATGAGCGAGAGGGTATCTTTGACTTTCACCAAACGGGGCATCCTTTGTGTCCCACCTGCCCCAGGTAAAACGCCCAATGTCACCTCTGGGAACCCGATGCGCGTCCCGGGGATCGCAAGCCTTCCATGGGCGGCCAAGGCAATTTCGTACCCACCGCCCAGGGCGGTTCCATGGAGGCAAGCAATAATGGGTTTGGGGCTGTCTTCGATCGCATTGCAAACGTCAGGCACGTGCGGGGCCTGGTCCGGCGCATCCAGTTCGCGAATATCCGCGCCGGCGGGGAAGGTGCGCCCCTTACCGATGATAACAGCGGCCTCTGCGCTAATGTCCCCGGCCAGCCGATTAACAGCATCGACAAGGCCCGCTCGCACCGCGCGGTTCAATGTGTTCACTGGCGGGTTGTCGACTGTGATAACCGCTACACCGTCTTGGACCGTATATGTAACCACCTCAGCCATACTCTGCCCCGTATGTGTTCTATTCCAGGTGTGTGGATAACTTTGGGGAAAACTCAGGCGCGACACAAGCACCCTTGCGGTTTTGGAACTTTACGAGCGGCGACGTGCCGTTTACGCAGCCCACATGGATATCCGTCAGATCACCGCAGACTACGCTGTGTCGCCGCAGATAGAGCCTGAAGACCTTCCAGCTCTCAAAGAAGCGGGTTTCACGACAGTCATTTGCAATCGTCCGGACGCGGAAAATCCGGTTGAACTGCAGGCGGAAGTTCTCAAAGCAGCAACGGAAGCGGCGGGTCTCAAATTCGTTGAGCTGCCCGTTGTACATTCCGAGCTTACCTTAAAGACAGTTCAAGATCAGGCGGATGCCATTGCTGCGTCAGACGGTCCAGTTTTCGCCTACTGTGCGTCAGGCACAAGATCGTCCATCGTCTGGGCCCTCTCTCAGGCGGGGAAAATGCCCACGCAGGAGATAATCACTGCGGCGGCAAATGCAGGCTATGATTTAAGCCATCTCGCACAGCAGCTTGAGGCCCTCGCAAAGAGCTAATCACTCAGCGGCCAGCGCGAGGTTTTCGGGAAGCGTGACGCGAAACGCCGTACCGCCCTGCCCGGGCAAGTATGAGATAGAACCTCGAAGGTTTTCCATGATCTCGCGACAAATCGCGAGACCGAGCCCCGCCCCTCCCGCGCGCTGATGGTCCGTCAAACGAGCAAACTTCTCAAAGATGACTTCGCGCTCGGCCTCCGGGATGCCGGACCCGTTGTCGATGAAGTCCACATTGAGGACGCCGTTTGACTCTGTGACGCGAATATTGAGGGTGGGCTTTTCAGCATCGCAGTATTTCTCGGCATTTCGAATGAGATTTATGAAGACCTGCGAAAGACGCCCCACATCCGTTTCAACGAGGATGTCGTTTCGCGCCCGGGGCATCTTAACGGTTAGCCGCTCCCCCAAAGAGCTTGCCGCGAGTGCCCGCTTTAAAACGTCTCCTATTGTCTCGCTCTGCACTTCAAGCGAGACCTGCCCATTCTCTAGGACGCTCAGGTCAAGCAAGTCGTCGAGGAGCCGCGTGAGACGAATAGACTCCTCAAAAATCACGCCCGCGTATTTTTTGCGCTCTGCGTGGTCTAAACTCGGCTCTTGAAGGATCTCGGAAAACGCCCTGATTGAAGTCATCGGCGTACGTAGCTCATGGCTGATTTGGCTGAGGAACGCGTCTTTTTGATCGGAAAGCGCTGTGAGCTTTTCATTGGCTCGTCTAAGCTGCCTTGCCGTCCTGGACTGCTCGTGTGACTTCGCCTCGAGCTGGCTTTGATACTCCATCATCTGCGCTGTCTCGTCCGCCACCGCCATGAGCTCTTCGACAGTGACAGCGGCGCGTCCCACAATCTGACCGATCATGGCATGGGCAGTTGCGGCACCGACGGAGCCCGCTAGTTCACGCTCCAGCAATACGAGGAATTCCTGCGTTGGGTCCGGCAAGTACCCAATCTTTCCCTGAGCCGCCGCCTCGCGCTTAAAGAGACGCTGCGCATCCCGCCCCCCCAGAATGCGCTGGGCCATGATGAGCAAGTCCTCGCTTTCAACCAGTCCAGGCTCAAAGCTGCGCCGGTCCGAGGAATGATCGAACACGTTGACGAATTGTGCCCCTTGTAGCCGCTCCATCGGGGTGGGGAAGGTAACGAGCGAGACAAAAATGAACGCAACCGTGTTGAGCAGAAGCGACCACAGCACCGCGTGCACGACAGGGTCGAGGCCAGAAATACCAAAGAGCGCCTGGGGCCTAAGCCAGCCAATGCCCCAGGGGCCGTTGTCGAGCATCGCCTGACTGAAGACGGCCCCCGCGCCGAAGGACGGCAGGAAATGCGAGTAAGCCCAGATCGCTGCGCCGATCAGAAGGCCCGCAGCCGCGCCGTGGCGCGTGGCCCCACGCCAGAACATGCCGCCGAGCATAGCGGGGAGCGCCTGAGCCACGCCAACAAACGCGATGAGGCCGATGGCAGCCAGCGCGGCGCCGCCGCCAGAGAGGTAGTAATAGAGGTATCCGAGGAAGAGCACGGCAACGATTGAGAGTCGGCGCGAGAGGATCAGCACCGAGCGCACATCGCCGGTGACGCTGGCCTGTTCGCCCTGTGTCCGCAGCCAGATCGGCATGACGATATGGTTCGACACCATCGTCGACAACGCAATCGCGGCCACAATCACCATGCCCGTTGCCGAGGAAAACCCCCCAAGGAAGCTGAGCAAAGCCAACTCACTCTGCCCCTGTGATAGCGGAAGCGACAGGACGAAGAGATCGGGGTTCGAACCGGCTGGCATGAGCTCGAGACCCACAACGGCGATGGGCACAACAAAGAGCGACATCAGCAGAAGGTACGTTGGGAACGCCCAGCTCGCGACGGCGAGATGCCGTTCATCCGCGTTTTCTACGACGAGCACCTGGAACATGCGCGGCAAGCACAGGAACGCGGCGGCAGATAGGAAAGTAACCCCTAGCCAGCGGCTCTCGCTCACCTGCCAGGTTGAAATTGGCGAGGCTTCAATTCTCGCCGCGATGTCGCTGATACCCCCGCCGATGCCCCAGACCACGAAAATCCCGACGGCTAAAAGCGCCACAAGCTTTACAATTGCCTCAACGGCGATGGCCATAACGACACCGTGGTGTCGCTCGTTTGCATCGAGGTTTCTGGTGCCAAAGAGGATCGTGAAAATCGCGAGCCCGGCTGCAACCCAAAACGCGATTTGCGAAGCTTGTGCTGCCTGCCACTGGCCGCCGCTTTCAGCAAAGGCTGACACGGCAAGCACAACGGACTGAAGCTGAAGCGCGATATAAGGTGTCGTTCCGATGACGGCGAGAATGGTGACGAGCACGCCAAGCTGCGTGGATTTCCCAAATCGTGAAGAGATAAGGTCAGCGACCGAGGTGATACGCTGCGTCCGTCCGATGCGGACAAGCTTTCGCAAGATGAGCCACCACCCGATCAAAACGCCTGTTGGTCCGAGGTAGATCGTCAAAAATTCAAGCCCGGAGCGCGCGGCGTACCCAACGGCGCCATAAAACGTCCAAGCTGTGCAATAGACCGAGAGCGAGAGGGTGTAGATCCACGGAGATCTCAGCCAGGCGTCTTGGCCCCGCTTAGCGCGGCGCTCCGCCCAGGCCGCCACAGCAAAAAGGAATACAACGTAGCCGAGTGACGTGACAAAGAGGACGTTAAGGCCACCCACGGCTTCAATCCTCTTCGCGCTTGTTGAGCCTGGGTGCGAGCAACGCGGCAATTCCAATCATGATCGCCCAGACGCCGAAAATGTAGAGGAAGGCCGAAACCGTCGTGATCGCGTCCTCACCTTCGCTGGGCCATAAGAGCGGGAGCATCACCAGGAGACCGCCCAAAAGGGGAACTGTGCGAGCCGCGTCGCGAATGCGTCTTCGCGCGTAGCTGGAGCGCTCTAGGAAAATTGGAGACGGCTTTCCGCCAGCCATGATCAGCTCCCAATCAACTCTCGAACCCTTTCAAGCACCTCAGAGTTGGAAAACGGCTTGGTCATGTAGTGGCTGACACCCGCTTCTTCGGCGCGCTCTCTATCCTTCGCTTGCCCGCGAGCGGTTAGCATTAGAACCGGTACATTTGCCGTGTCCGGCTGATCGCGAAGGTCCCTTAATATTTCAAAACCCGATCTGTTGGGCAGCATTGCGTCTAAGATGATGACGTCAGGCATTCGCCGCGCTACTGCGGCCATCGCCGTCGCACCATCCGAATGTGTGTCCACCGCCCATCCATCACGACTGAGGATAAAGCGGATCGCCTCGATAATGTTCGGCTCGTCTTCGATTAGAAGAACGCGCTTGCTCTCGCTCATGGCGGAGCCCCTCCCTATGCCGCTTTTTCCGGCCCTTTTTCGCATCATTTCCATGTGCGTATGCCTTGTCAAAGGCTTCGTTGAGACGTCTCGCTTTGCACCTTAACTCGGGATGAGCAGCATCGTCCCCCTTAGGAGCGGCTCCGCACCATATGTCGCAGCGTCCTGGG
>JBCCYG010000056.1:0-10783 GCA_039190145.1 Pseudomonadota bacterium
CCTTTGTTGTCTAGCTGTCACCTTTCCGTCCGAGCGGCAAAGGCGGCGCGCGCCTGTCTGAACATTGGGATTTTGGATCGAGAGATGGAGACTATCCATGATGCTCATTGAAGAGACGAGCGTTCCGGACAGTGCTTTGCCGGTGGAAGCGTTCAAAGCGCATCTTCGGCTCGGCACGGGCTTTTCGGACGCGGCTGTTCAGGATGCGGTCCTCACTTCGTTTTTGCGTGCAGCGATGGCGGCGATTGAGGCCCGGACGGGAAAGATATTGCTCACGCGCGAGTTTTCCTGGTCGTTGACGGCGTGGCGTGACGAGGACGGTCAAGCGCTCCCTATTGCGCCGGTAACAGATATCGTGGAGCTCGCGGTGACGGATGCGGCGGGTGCTGAGACGGTGATCGACCCCGCCTCTTACCGCCTTGAGCGGGATCATCAGCGGCCAAGGCTCGTTCCAGCGAGCGGGTGTTTGCCCTCGATCCCGGCGGGCGGTGAGGCAGAGATTTCTTTCAATGCCGGGTTTGCTAGCGCATTCGGGGACCTTCCCGCCGATCTCGCGCAGGCGGTTTTTCTGTTGGCTGGGCATTACTATGAAAACCGGTCGGACACGGTGATGAGCGGTGGGGCGATGCCCTACGGCGTCACGGTCCTTATTGAGCGCTACAAGACCATAAGGCTCGTTGCCGGGGGGCGGGGATGAAGATGCCCATGCTGAACCGGCCGCTTGTGCTCGAAGAGCGGGTGCGGACGCCTGACGGGGCCGGTGGTTACACGGAGCTCTGGTCGCCACTCGGTACGCTCTGGGCGGAGCTGAAGGCCGGGACGGGCCGGGAGACGAGCGAGGGCTTCGCGACGCTCTCTCGCGCGCCCTATCGCATTACCGTGAGGGCGGCGCCTCACGAGGCGCCCTCACGGCCGAAACCTGACCAGAGATTTGTCGATGGGTCGCGCATTTTTACCATCCTGGCGGTGGTGGAAGCGGGCACCGATGGCCGGTTTCTGACCTGTAACGCGGTCGAAGAGGTGGTGTCATGAGCTATGCGGGATCATCAGGCCTTCAGGCTGCAATCTACCAGCAACTCATCGGCGATGCGGCTTTGGGTGCGCTGGTGGGCTCTGATATCTATGACGCTTTGCCCACGGGGACGGCACCATCGCTTTACGTAAGCATCGGTCCAGAGACGGCGCAGGATGCGTCATCGAAGAGCGGACCGGGCGCGCGCCATGACTTTGTCGTCTCCGTGATCGCGGATGCGAGCGGCTTTCAAGCGGCCAAGGATGTGGCGGCGGCGATCTCTGATGCGCTGGTCGATGCGCAGCTGACCCTGTCGCGGGGGACGCTCGTGGGCCTGTGGTTTTTGAAAGCCAAGGCGGCGCGGTCCGGCAATGACGATGTGCGGCGGATCGATCTGACCTTCCGCGCGCGGGTGGACGGGCTCTAGGCCTTAGAATTTCCAACAAAAATGGAGTGTGAGCCATGGCTGCTCAGAACGGTAAGGACCTTTTGGTGAAGGTCGATATGAACGGCACGGGTCTCTTTGAGACGGTGGCCGGGCTGCGCGCGACGCGGGTCAGCTTCAACACGGACACCGTGGATGTTACGAGCTTGGAATCCACTGGCGGCTGGCGGGAACTCCTGGCGGGGGCCGGAGTGAAGACCTGTGCGATCAGCGGCTCGGGGGTCTTTAAGGATGCCACCACCGATGCGCGGGTGAGGGAGATCTTTTTCGATGGCCTCGCGCCGGACTTTCAGATCGTGGTCCCGGATTTTGGCGTCATCGAGGGGCCGTTCCAGGTTACCACGATTGAGTATTCAGGCTCCCATGACGGCGAGGCGGCCTTTGAGATGGCTTTTGCCTCTGCCGGGCTTCTCGAGTTCACAGCGCTTTAAGCCATGGCGAACCCGTTGGCAGGAGAGGTGGCCATCGTCATCGATGGGGAGCGGCGCATTTGCAAGCTAACCCTCGGTGCGCTGGCTGAGCTGGAAGCGGAGCTGGGGGAAGAGAGTCTTTTGGCGCTCATCGAGCGCTTTGAGAGTGGCGCGTACAAGGCGCGGGACGTCCTTGCAATCGTGGCAGCCGGGCTGCGCGGCGGCGGCTGGGAGGGCACGCGGAGCGATTTCCTCAGACTCGATGTCGGCGGGGGCGTAGAAGAGGCCGCACGGGTAGCTGCCAAGCTGCTCGTCGGCGCATTTGCGCCCTTTGAGGGATGAGCGGGCTCGATTGGCCGGCGCTCTGCCGTTTGGGGATGGGGCAGCTTCGGCTGAAACCAACGGAGTTTTGGGCGCTCACCCCCGCGGAGCTGCGGCTCATGGCGGGCCCTATGGTGACGTCGCCTCTGGGACGGTCGGCGCTTTCGACGCTCATGGAGCAGTTTCCGGACAGAGTGAAGGACAGGGAAGATGACTGACTTCGACGGCCTTGAGGCCGAGTTTGATAATCTTGAAGCGAGTGTAGACGGCGCGCGCGTCGTGACGCAGGCCTTTGTCGGCGAGATCGACCGTGTGAAGACGTCGCTTTCCACGGTGAACACCGATGTAGCCAATTTTGAAGATGGGTTGGGGAACGGCCTTAGGCGTGCCTTTGACGGCGTTATTTTCAAGGGTGCGGAGCTAAGTGACGCCATGCGGCTCCTTGGGGATGCGCTTTCCAAGACGGTTTACAATTCTGCGATCACGCCGGTGACGGATGGCTTTGCGAGCGCCATTGCAGGCGGGCTTGGAAATCTGCTCGGCGCGTCACCCTTTGCTGATGGCGGCTCGTTCGTGGGCGGGCGCGTGATGCCGTTTGCCCAGGGCGGGGTCATTAGCCAGGCTACAGCCTTTCCAATGCGCGGTGGGGTTGGCCTTATGGGAGAAGCGGGGCCCGAGGCCATCATGCCGCTTTCCCGCGGCTCAGATGGGCGGCTCGGGGTGCGGGCCAGCGGCGGTGCGCCGGCTCAGGTGACGATCAATGTCACGACGCCCGATGTCGTCGGGTTCCAGCGCAGCCAAGGGCAGATCGCGGCGCAAGTGAGCCGGGCTTTGGCGCGCGGCCAGCGAAATTCCTAAAGGGGCAGGCCATGTTTCATGAAGTGAGGTTTCCCACCACGTTGAGTTTTGGCTCAGTAGGTGGGCCGGAGCGGCGCACGGAGATCGTGACGCTCGCCAATGGGTTTGAAGAGCGCAATACGCCCTGGGCGCATTCGCGCCGGCGCTATGATGCGGGCGTGGCGATGCGGTCTTTGGACGATGTCGAGGAGCTCATTGCATTTTTTGAGGCGCGCCAAGGGCAGCTTTATGGGTTTCGTTGGAAGGATTGGACGGATTACCGGTCGGTCGCGTCGAGCCGTGACATTGCCTTTGACGATCAGGTCATCGGCAATGGCGATGGGGTCACGCAGGACTTTCCTTTGCTTAAGACCTACCGCTCTGGGACGCATACCTATGCGCGCCCCATCCAAAAGCCTGTGGCTGGGACCATCCGTGTCGGGCTCGCGGATGACGAGAAGCAGGAAGGGATCGACTATGAGGTTGATCTGACGACGGGCGTCGTTTCCTTTGCGCATCCGCCGGATGCCAATGCCGAGGTGACGGCCGGCTTTGAATTCGACGTACCCGTTCGGTTTGACACGAACTCAATCCAGAACTCGGTTGCTGCGTTCCGTGCTGGCGATGCGCCGTCGGTGCCGATTGTGGAGGTGCGGGTATGAGTATTGATGCTCTTCACGCGCATCTGGCGAGCGGTTTCACAACGGTTGCCAGGGCCTGGTTGCTTGAGCGCCGTGACGGGGTGCGCTTTGGGTTTACGGACCACGACCTGCCGCTGAGCTTTGACGGTGTAACCTTTGAGGCCAATGGGGGGCTCACCGCAGGTGCGTTGCTGCAGACCTCTGGCCTCGCCGTGGACAACACAGAGGCTTTGGGCGCGCTGAGTGATGCGCGGGTTACTGAAAAGGACATCAATGCGGGGCTCTATGATGGGGCTTGGGTGACCTCCTGGCTGGTGAATTGGGCGGATGTTAGCGCGCGCAAAGTGCTCTTCCGTGGGCAGATCGGGGAAGTGCGCCGCGGGGACGGTGCTTTCACGGCCGAGCTGCGCGGGCTCACGGAGCTTTTGAACGAGCCTCAGGGCCGTACCTATCTCAAAACCTGTCCCGATATGGGCGTCTACGGCTTTGACTTCTCGCAGCCGGGCTATGCGACCGAAGTGGCCGTCGAGGAAATCGAAGGGCGGCGCATTCTGCGTTTCGCCGAGCTCGCGGGGTTTGATGCGGATTGGTTTGAGCGCGGGCGCTTTGAGGTGCTTACCGGTGCGGCGGCGGGGCTTACCGGCACCGTAAAGTGGGACCGGATCACCGAGGATGGTCGCGAGATTGAGCTTTGGCTTGAGCTGCGCGGGGATTTGCAACCGGGGGACATGGTACGGCTTCAGGCGGGCTCTGATGGGACGCTCGAGACGTGCAAGAAGAAGTTCGACAATGTGGTCAATTTCAGGGGGTTTCCTTTCATTCCAGGCGACGATTGGTTGGCGACGGTTCCGCAATCGGGCGCCGATAATGACGGTGGGGCTCTGGTATGAGCGCCATTGTGACGGCTGCACGCGGTTGGATCGGGACCCCCTACCGGCATCAGGCGAGTCTTCGCGGCGTGGGGGCAGACTGCCTCGGCCTCATCCGCGGCGTTTGGCGGGAAGTCTTGGGCGGGGAGCCCGAGATCGTGCCGCCTTACACGGCAGACTGGTCAGAGGCGGAGCGCGAAGAGCGCCTTTGGGAGGCAGCGCGGCTTTACCTGCGCGAGGTTCACCGCCTGCCTGTTCCCGGTGACATCGTGCTTTTCCGGATGCGCGACGGGATGGTGGCAAAGCACCTTGGGATTGTCGCCGACATCGGCGAAGGCGCCAGATTTATCCACGCATATCAGCGACATGGGGTGATTGAGAGCCCCTTTAGCGCGCCCTGGCAGCGGCGCGCCGTATCTTACTTCGAATTTCCCTAACGCGAGGGCCGGGTCATGGCGACGCTTCTTCTTTCCGCCGCGGGAGCGGCGTTCGGTGGTGCTGTGGGCGGATCTGTTCTCGGTGTCTCGTCAATTGCGCTTGGACGGGCCGTTGGGGCGACGCTTGGGCAGGTGATTGACCAAAGATTGCTAGGGCAGGGCTCGCAGGCCGTGGAAACGGGTAAGGTGGAGCGCTTTCGCGTTACCTCTGCCAGCGAAGGCTCGCCGATGACGCAGGTCTATGGGCGGATGCGTGTTTCTGGGCAAGTGATCTGGGCCACGAAGTTTGTGGAGCATAAAAGCACGTCGCGTTCGAGCGGCGGTAAGGGCGCACCCTCCCAGCCCAAGACGACGACTTACACTTATTCTGTGTCGCTTGCTGTTGCCCTTTGTGAGGGCGAAATCTCCCATGTGGGTCGGGTGTGGGCAGACGGCGATGAAGTGTCTCCGGAGACGCTCAATATGCGCGTCTATCCCGGCTCCTTCGATCAGCTGCCGGACCCAAAGATCGCAGCCGTGCAGGGTGCTGAGAACACGCCGGCGTTTCGCGGGACTGCCTATGTCGTGATGGAAGATCTGGCGCTTGAGCCCTTCGGAAATCGCGTTCCTCAATTCAGTTTTGAGGTGGTTCGGCCGTCACAGAGCGGGACGACCCAGCTACCGGAAGACATGGCCGACGCCGTTCAGGCGGTCGCGATGATGCCGGGTACTGGCGAATACGCGCTTGCGACGACGCCCGTCTACTACGACCGGGGCTTTGGTCAGGTGTCGAGTGCGAATGTGAATACGGCCTCCTCGAAGACAGACTTTGCCGTGTCCGTCGATGTGTTAAGCGAGCAGCTCCCGAACTGCCGGTCGACCTCTCTTATTGTCTCTTGGTTCGGCGATGATCTCAGATGTGGCTCATGCCGTCTCGAGCCCTTGGTGGAGCGACAAACGGCAGACCCCGGGAACATGCCGTGGTCTGTTTCTGGAGTTTCTCGATCCGGGGCTGGGGTTGTGCCGGTCGATGATGAGCATCGTCCGCTCTACGGCGGGACGCCTACGGATCGCTCTGTAACCGAAGCCATCAAGGCGCTGCGCGAGGCAGGGCAGGAGGTGATGTTCTACCCCTTCATCCTGATGACCCAAGTTGAGGGAAACACCCTAACCGACCCTTACTCTGGAACGCCCGGCCAAGCAGTGCTGCCGTGGCGGGGGCGGATCACGCTGTCGCTCGCACCGGGGCAGGAGGGCAGCCCCGATGGCTCGGCCCTCGCTGAGGCGGAGGTCGCAGCGTTTATGGGTGCGGCCCAGGCATCGGACTTTTCAATCAGCGGCGAGAGCGTTTCTTACTCGGGCCCGGCGGATACCGGGTACCGGAGGTTCATTCTCCACTACGCGCATCTATGCGCTGCGGCGGGCGGCGTTGATGCGTTTTGCATTGGATCGGAGATGCGCGGTCTCACGACGATCCGGGGTGCAGGAAATAGTTTCCCCGCAGTGGACGCGCTGAAAGCACTTGCCGCAGACTGCCGTGCTATCCTCGGCCCAGATTGCGAGATCACGTACGCTGCAGACTGGTCGGAGTATTTTGGCTACCAGCCGCAGGACGGCACTGGGGATGTCTACTATCACCTTGATCCGCTGTGGTCCGATCCAGAGATCGATTTCATCGGTATCGATAATTACATGCCGCTGTCGGACTGGCGGGATGGGCAGGATCATCTCGATATCGATGCGGCGTCGATCTACTCACTCGATTACTTGATGGCCAATGTCGCGGGTGGTGAAGGCTATGATTGGTATTATCACTCGAGCCAGGCGCGAGATGCCCAAATCCGCACGCCGATCACAGATGGAGCTCACGGAGAGCCGTGGGTCTATCGCTACAAGGACATTCGGAACTGGTGGGAGAATTACCACCATGAGCGGACGGGCGGCGCGCGTGCAGAAACCCCCACAGTTTGGGAGCCCGGCTCGAAACCCATCCGCTTTACTGAGCTTGGCTGTGCGGCGGTCGACAAAGGGACTAACGAGCCGAACAAGTTTCTGGATCCGAAATCCTCGGAATCAAGCTTGCCGGTTTACTCTAATGGACTGCGCGATCCACTGATCCAACTGCAGTATGCGCGGGCGATGTGCACCTATTGGGGGGATCAAGCAAATAACCCCGTGTCAGAGATTTACGGCGCACCCATGGTCGATATGGGTCACGCTCATTTCTGGGCGTGGGATGCGCGGCCTTACCCGTTCTTTCCGGCAAAGCTCGACGTGTGGTCGGACGGGGAGAATTATGCCCGTGGGCACTGGCTCACTGGACGGTCAACGGGTCGGCATCTGGGTGATGTCGTTTCTGAGATTTGCGAGCGTTCGGGCGTTACCGACTATGATGTCAGCGGTCTCTATGGGTTTGCGCGCGGCTACGTCGTCAATGATGTAACGGACGCACGGACCGCGCTGCAGCCGCTGATGTTAGCCTACGGCTTTGACGCGGTTGAGCGGAATGGGCAGCTCCATTTCTTTAACCGGGATGGGTTATCTCAGGCATCGCTGGGAGAAGAGATGCTGGTGGAGCGCGGCGGTGAAGAGCCGGTGCTCCAGCGGGAACGGGGAGCAACGGCGGAGGCCGCTGGCCGTGTGCAGGTCACGTTTATCGACCATGATGCGGACTTTGAAACAGCAGCCGTAGAGGCGGTTTTCCCCGATGAGGAGAACCCGACGCTGACGACATCGGAGCTGCCGCTGGCGATGACGCGGTCTGAGGCGCGCGCGGTCGCAGAGCGCTGGTTGGCGGAGACAAAGCTCGCGCGAGATGGGGCGGGATTTGTGCTGCCACCCTCACTTACCCACCTGGGCGCGGGAGACGTAATCGCGCTGAGTGAGGCAGGCGGCGAGGCGCACTATAGGATCGATAGGGTAGAGGACACTGAGGCTCGATTAGTGGAAGCGGTCAGGGTCGAGCCAGGGGTTTATGAGCGGCCTTCGGATCTTGAGGCCGAGGTGACCGTATCTGATTTCGCTGCGCCGTTACCGGTGTACTCCGTCTTTCTCGACTTGCCGTTGATGAGCGGGGATGAGGTCGACCATGCGCCGCATCTGGCCGTTACTGCGGAGGAGTGGCCGGGCGTGGCGGCGGTGTATACGTCGCCTACTGGCACCGATTATAGCCTGCTGGATGCGATCTCTATTCCCGCCACGATCGGCGAGGTTCTCGAGCCTGTCGGCGCGGGGCCATGTTCAGTCTTTGATCGGGGCAATAGGATACGCGTGAAGCTGACGCGCGGGGCGCTTTCGTCGATCACGGAGGATGCTCTGCTTGCCGGTGGGAACGTGGCGGCTATCGGTAATGGGACTGCGGACGGCTGGGAGCTTGTTCAATTCCTGAACGCTGAACTCGTAGCTGAGGATACTTATGAGCTTTCTGTGCTGCTGCGAGGACAGGCTGGTACAGAGGTTTCGATGCCTGAAACGTGGCCCGCGGGATCCGTCTTTGTGCTTATCGACGGAACGCCGACTCAGCTCGAGCTAGCAGCATCGACACGAAACGTGGCGCAGTATTTCCGCATCGGCCCGAGCGGTCGTCCCTTTGACGATCCTTCTTACACCGAAGAAATTCAGGCATTTCGGGGAATTGGCCTTCGCCCCTATGCGCCAGCGCATTTGCGGGCGACAGAGGCAGGGGGCGACCTTGAGGTGACCTGGGTACGGCGGACACGGATCGACGGTGATATCTGGGACGTGCCTGACGTGCCGCTGGGCGAAGCATTTGAAGCGTATCGCGTGCGCGTCGTCCAAGGGACAACGGTCGTGCGCGAAGCTGAAGTTACGAGCCCGGTATGGCTCTATGACGCCGCTGCGCGCGCGACCGATAGTTTGTCGGGGAGCTATGAGATCCGCGTGGCTCAGATGTCTGAGAAATTCGGGGCCGGGGGTGAGGCTGTGATTGCTCTCGCTTAACCGCGCTGACAGTCGAGGCAGAGCCGTGTTGTTGCGTCGAAGCTCAGTCGTTTGGGCTCAATTGGCTCGTCACAATCGGCGCAGAGACCAAATGTGCTATCGTCGATACGACCGATGGCGGCGACGATGGCTGTTCGCCGTGCCGCGCGGCGACCGGCCTGCGCCTGGGCCATCGCCTGGTTTTGCAGGGCGTCCATCCGGCTTAGGCGACCGACGGATTGTTGGTCGAGCTCGACCACTTTGCGGCCTTCGCGACCAAGTTCATCGGCCTTGTCGAGCTCGTTGAGCTCTGCGTAAAGGGCATTACGGAAAGCTGTGAACTCCTCCATCACAAAATATCCGTTTAAGTTTGCAGGCTTGAGCTTATCTTGTGTATCACGGCGCGCAAGACAGGGAGGGCCCCATGGCTGTTACCGACCAAAAACTGGCAGCACTAGACCCAGTTTGGGCGCAGGTTTGCAAAGAAGGTAAGGACGCGATCCAAGCCGAGCCGATCCTCGGCGGCTTGGTACATTCGTCTATTTTGCACCACGCCACGCTAGAACAAGCGCTCGCTTACCGTATTTCGCTCAAGCTCGCCTCGGGCGAGATGTCTGAGCAGATTTTGCGCGAGATCGCCGATGAAGCTTATCGCGCTGCCCCCGAGCTTGGGCAAGCTGCGCGGGCTGATCTTGTCGCTGTCTTTGAGCGTGACCCTGCCTGCCACCGCATGATCCAGCCCGTACTGTACTTCAAAGGGTTCCAGGCGGTGCAAGCCTATCGCGTAGGCCACTGGCTTTGGAAGCAGGGTCGGAAGGACCTTGCATACTTCGTCCAAGCACGCGTGTCGGAGGTTTTTGGCGTCGACATTCACCCGGCGGCGCGCATGGGGCGGGGCATCTTTATCGACCATGCGCATTCCATCGTGATCGGTGAGACGGCCGTCGTGGGTGACAACGTCTCTATGCTCCATTCGGTAACGCTCGGCGGGACCGGTAAGGAAGACGATGACCGGCATCCGAAGATCAAGGATGGCGTTCTTATTGGTGCGGGCGCGAAGGTGCTGGGCAATATTGAGATTGGCCATTGCAGCCGGATCGCGGCGGGCTCTGTCGTTCTTGACGATATCGAGCCCTGCAAGACTGTTGCGGGTGTGCCTGCAAAGGTCGTGGGCGAGGCGGGATGTGACCAGCCCTCGATACGCATGGATCAGCTTTTGCGATCTGCGGGGCCAGATACCTAAAAGAAGACGGGGCGCCGCGGCGCCCCTCTCTTTATGCCAGCATGGAGAGCGGATTCTCCAAGTTATCGACGATTGACTGCAACAGCTCAGCACCGAGTGCGCCGTCTATTACCCGGTGATCTACCGAGAGTGTTACAGACATCACTGTCGCCACGCTCACTTCGCCATCATCTCCAATCACAGGCCTTTTCTTGCCAGCGCCTACCGCGAGGATTGCGCCGTGGGGCGGGTTGATGACCGCGTCGAAGTTGTCGATGCCGAACATCCCTAGGTTTGAAATCGCAAAGCTACCGCCCTGGTATTCATGGGGGGCTAGTTTGCGGTCGCGGGCGCGGGAAGCGAGGTCCTTCATCTCTGTCGACAAGGCGGAGAGAGACTTCATATGCGCGTCTTTCAGGACCGTCGTGAAGAGGCCACCTTCAATGGCCACAGCCACGGCCACATCCGACGGTACAAGCTCAAGGACCTTATCGCCCGCCCAAACCGCATTGGCCGCGGGCACGGCCTGTAGCGCATTGGCGCAGGCCTTGATGATAAAGTCGTTAACGCTGAGCTTTACGCCGCGGGCCTCAAGCTGCTTGTTGAGCTGGCTGCGGAACTTGAGCAGTGCGTCGAGCTGGATATCGCGGCGCAGGTAGAAATGCGGGATC
>JBCCYG010000057.1:0-10721 GCA_039190145.1 Pseudomonadota bacterium
AGAGTTCGTTGAGGATACGCGCCCAGCTTCTTGTGCCTTTGTGAAAAGAGCTGAGATCGTATTTCTCATTGGGCGAGTGGATTTGATCGTCGTCTTTGCCAAATCCGATGAGCATGGCATCCATCCCGAGAAGCTCTTTGAAGTATCCTGCGATCGGGATCGATCCGCCGCAGCCGACATAGGCGGCGGGTTTGGGCCATTCACTCGACAGCGCCGCGCGAGCAGCCTCAAAAGCCGGATGCTCGATCGACATCTGGCTCGCGGGGCCGTTGCCGTGCCCTTTCCATTCCACGCTGCAATCGGCGGGTAGGGCGTCTTCTACCATCTTTCGGAAGTTCGCGCGGATGGCGTCGGGGTCTTGGGTGCCCACAAGGCGGAAGCTCACCTTGGCATGGGCTTCTGCGGGCAGGACTGTCTTAAATCCGTCCCCAGTATAGCCGCCCCAGATGCCATTCACCTCGCAGGTTGGGCGCGACCAGATCATCTCAAGCGCGGTACGATCCTGTTCGCCCGCAGGCTCAGAGAGCCCGACAGCACCGAGGAAATCTGCAGGGTCAAAGCGGAGCGCTTCCCACTGCCCTTTCACCTGGCCGGGCAGTTCCGGGACACCATCGTAGAAGCCCGGTATCGTGATGCGGCCTGTTTCATCATGGAGCGAGGCCAAGATGTGTGAAAGGACGCGGATCGGGTTCATCGCAGCGCCGCCATACATGCCGGAATGGAGGTCTTTGGACGGCCCCTTAATCGTGAGCTCCTCGCCCAAAAGGCCGCCGAGCTGAGTGATGATGGTGGGGGTCTCTTCCCCGAAGAGCCCGGTATCGCAGATGAGCGCGATGTCGGCTGTGAGCTCCTCGCGGTTCTCTTTCATGAACGGGATGAGAGAGGGGGAGCCTGACTCTTCCTCTCCTTCAAAGAAAATCGAGATCTTGCAGGGCAGGCTGCCATGGACAGCTTTCCAAGCGCGACAGGCTTCGACGAAGGTCATGAGCTGGCCTTTGTCGTCGGAGGAGCCGCGGCCGCGGATCACTGTGCCGCGATCTGTTTCCTCGAGCGCTGGGTCAAAGGGATCGCGGTGCCAGAGCTCCAGAGGGTCAACGGGCTGCACGTCGTAATGGCCGTAAAACATGACGTGGGGGCCCGGCCCGTCGGCATGGGCGACGACCATCGGGTGGCCGGGCGTGGGTCTTTTGGACGCGTCAAAGCCCAGGGCTTTCAAATCAGCCACCAGCCAGTCGGCGGCTTTGTCGCAGTCAGCCTTATAGGCCGGATCGGTGGAGATCGACGGCATGCGCAAGAGCTCCAGCAACCGCGTGGTCGCATTATCCAAATCTTCGTCAATTCGGGTGAGGACGGGGTCGATCATGGTGCCTCTCTCTTGGTTCCGGGCAAGGCTATCCTTTCAAGATCCGGTGTCGAGGGCCTTTGATCTGTATCAATGCGGATGGGCGCGTCATTTTAGAACTTGGAACCATTCCAAATCGGCGCATATAAGCCTCAGGACAGGAAAGGATGCTCCTTGGACATCAATACCCATCTCGACAACGCGCTTAACCGCCTTCACGAAGAAGGCCGCTATCGCACATTTATCGATATCGAGCGGATCCAGGGCCAGTACCCTGCTGCGACATGGAAGCGGCCAGACGGAGAGCGCGTTCCGATCACTGTTTGGTGTGGGAACGATTATCTTGGAATGGGGCAGCATCCCGTGGTCTTGGCAGCGATGCATGAGGCGCTTGACGCCACTGGCGCAGGCTCGGGCGGTACACGGAACATCTCTGGGACAACGCTTTACCATAAGCGGCTCGAGGCAGAGCTTGCAGATCTTCATGCCAAAGAAGCGTCTCTACTCTTCACGAGCGCTTACATCGCCAATGACGCGACGCTATCGACGTTGCACAAGCTGTTTCCCGGGCTGATCATCTACTCAGATGCGCTCAATCATGCGTCCATGATCGAGGGTGTGCGCCGCAATGGCGGGGAAAAGCGGGTCTTCCGGCACAACGATCTTGGTCACCTGCGTGAGTTGCTTGCTGCAGACGATCCTGCCGCACCAAAGCTGATCTGCTTTGAATCTGTGTACTCAATGGACGGCGACTTCGCCCCGATCAAGGAGATCTGCGATATTGCCGATGAGTTCGGAGCCATGACTTATCTCGACGAAGTCCATGCCGTTGGAATGTACGGCGCGCGCGGCGGGGGCGTTGCAGAACGTGACGGGCTTATGGACCGACTTACGATCATCAATGGGACCTTGGCCAAGGCTTTCGGTGTCATGGGAGGCTACATTGCCGCGTCGGCAAAAATGATAGACGCCATAAGGTCTTACGCGCCGGGCTTCATCTTTACGACGTCGCTGGCTCCAGCCGTTGCGGCCGGGGCGGAGGCGTCTGTCCGGCATCTGAAAGGCGACGTCCGGCGCCGCGCAGCGCACCACGCAAAGGCGGCGAGTCTTAAGCTACGCTTGACGGGGCTTGGGCTCCCGCTCATCGACCATGGGAGCCACATCGTGCCGGTTCACGTGGGTGATCCGGTTAAGTGTAAGATGATCTCAGACCGGCTTTTGTCGCAGTTTGGGATTTACGTGCAGCCCATCAATTTTCCCACGGTTCCTCGCGGTACCGAGCGTCTTAGGTTCACGCCCAGCCCTGTTCACAGTGCGAAGCAGTGTGATGAATTAGTTACCGCAATGGACACACTTTGGAGCATGTGTGAGCTAAATCGTGCCCAATTAGCCGGTTAAGCGTCGTTCCACGGGTGCATAATTAACTTCTGAATGGTACCCTTTGGAAAATGGATCGCCCAGCGAATCGCGATCCAAGGTGAGACGGGACACGAGCAGCCGCATGATCGGTTGGGGACAAAAAGAGCCAGGCGAGGAGGTCGTTGAGCCGAGGGGCTTTGACGACTACGACCTCCGTTTGGGCGACATCATGCGTGGCGAGCGTGCCACGATGGGCAAGTCGCTCCTCGATGTGCAGCGTGAGCTCAAGATCAAAGCGAACTACATTGCAGCGATAGAAAATGCTGACCCTACTGTATTTGAGACCCAAGGGTTCATTGCCGGGTTTGTTCGCTCTTACGCGCGGTATCTGGGGTTAGACCCGGAATGGGCATTTCAGCGTTTCAGCGAGGAGAGCGGCTTCACAACGGCCCACGGCATGTCTGTGGATGCATTGCCCGTGCGTCCGACCCGAGAAGAGCGTCTAGCGGCGCGCCCTGCATCGGAGGCTTTAGCTTCCCCGGCCGTTCCATTTAATCCGGACAAAGAGAGCGTCTTTGCGGCGGTAGAACCGCGTGCCATTGGCTCTTCTCTGGTGCTGATGGCTTTGATTTGCGGAATTGGGTATGGCGGTTGGGCGCTGCTGAAAGAAGTGCAGCGAGTGGAGCTCGCGCCGGTCGAACAGGCTCCTTCCGTGACCGCCGATATCGGTGGATTTGCCTCGCAGCCACAATCGCCTGGCGGCGATGCGAGCGCTGAAGTTGCAGAGGTTACCCCGCCCTCTACAGATGCATTAGAGCGTCTGTATCGGCCAGCTGCGCTCGATGTGCCGGTCATGGTGCCGCGGGATGCGCCAATTGCGTCGTTGAACCCAGACGGGCAAGGGGTGTTTGCCGCCCTCGATGCCATTGACTCCATGCCGAACTTGGGAGGCATCGCCCTGACAGACGGACAAGTTCCTGACGTGTCTATTCTTGCGGTGGAACCGACCTGGGTGCGCGTTCAGGCCCCGGGACAGTCCGTAATCTTTGAACAAATTCTAGAGGCCGGCGAAGAGTATGCCATACCCGTAACGGAGCTTACGCCCGTGTTGCGGGCAGGGAATGCTGCAGCGATTTACTTCCGGGTGAATGGGACACTCGTTGGGCCGGCGGGGCAATATGCTTCCGCCATTACCGAGATCCAACTCGCATCAACAGATCTCAGCGCCGCGTATCAGCCGGCTGATCCCCTTGAGGACCGAGCGTTGTTTGAGCTTCTGCAAGAGCTTGGCTCACCTGATGTGCTTCCGCGCCCAGCGGCCGTTATCCCTCCTGATTTGGCCAAAGAGCGGGTGTCGCTTTTAGCGGTGCAAGACAGCTGGGTCCGAGTGCGTGATGCTTCTGGCGATATTCGCTTTGAGGGGATTATTCCGCCCGGGCGTGTTGAAGCGCTTCCCGTCGACATGGACGAACCGACCTTGCGCGCCGGGAATTCGGGATCGCTTTACTTTCAGGTTGGTGAGTTCTTCTTTGGTCCCGTTGGGCAAGGTACCAACACAGCGCGCAATGTGTCGGCTTCACCAGAAGACATCAGAGCGACTTACCCTATCGTCAGCGCCGAAGAGCTTGGCCTTAGGCCCTAGCTCCTTTCCTCGGAAACTAGCTCACGCATGCCCTCCAGCGGGAGAAATCCGCGCAGCATTTGGCCACCGATGACGAAGGTGGGCGTGCCGGTAATCTGCATCGCGCGCGCAAGATCACGGTTTTGATCTATGATTTCGTCAATCTCGGCACTTTGCATTTGAGCCATGATCGCCTCGCCGTCGAGCTCTTGATCTACGGCAAGCCGGGAGAGTGACGCCTCGCTGACCTGACCGCGGAAACCCATGAGCGCGTCATGGACGGCCTTATACGCGTCATCGCCGGCAACCATTTTGGTCGCGATCGCAAAGCGGGAGGCGAGGTCGCTTTGCGGACCGAGAATCGGGAACTCTTTGATGATGATGCGGATATTGCCGTCGGTTGTGACGAGTTCCTCTACCTCCGGAAAGGCGCGTTTGCAGAAGCCGCAGCGGTAATCGAGGAACTCTACGATCGTAATGTCACCGTCTGGGTTGCCCCCGATCCAGGAATGTCCGTCTCGCACGAGCGCGTCATAGTTGGCCTTTACAAGTGCTGCATCGGTTTCTGCCTGAGAGCTCGCTTCTCGGGCCTCTAGGACGTCAATCGCCTCCATGAGCACTTCTGGGTTTTCTAGAAGGTAGGCACGGATTTCGGACCGGAACGCCGCGCGCTCAGCGTCAGTCATGGCGTCTATGTCGAGCGCTCCTGCGGGTAGCGCGGTCAGGCCCGCGAGGGCAAAGGCGAGGATAGGGCGTTTCATTAGCGTGCGAGCTCTGCTGTTCGGATGATGTCTTGGGCGCGTTGCCAGCCGGTCGAGCCTTGCGGCAAGAGCCCGGAAGCGCGACGCGCGAGGGTGGCTGCCTCATTGAAGGAGCCTCGAAGCGCGAGACGTTCTGCCCCTGATAGTGCGGCCATGCCGTTTTGACCATCGCGGGCATAGGCAAGGCCGAGGTCACGGAGGATGCGGGCATCTCGGCTGTCCCGTCCACGTGCCTTTACCAGAACATCAAGAGCCAGCCGGTTAGAGGCTGGTGTGTCCTGTGCTAGAAGCGCGCGACCGTAGGACCCCAGAATGAGAGCGTTGTTGGGCGAGAGTGACACGGCATTCGCGTAGGCCTGGACAGCCGCGTTGACCTGTCGATTTTCCAACAGGATTTGCCCTTGGAGATCGCGATAATACGGGTCGTTGGGGCGAGAGGCGACAAGTCTTCCCACCTCGCTTATGGCGCGGCTGCTATCGCCGCCGCGATGATGTGCGACCGCACGGCGCATCATGTGGATGTCTGAACCGTTATCGGCGCGGCGGAGCGTCCATCCTGGGGCGCGTTTGAACGCAGTTAGGACCCCTTGGGCGCGTGCGAACCAGTAGGCTTGGCCGGTGGTGCTCTCCCCGCCAGGGTTGGCTTGCACAAGGCCCTGGATTGATCGGTACCTGTCCGCGGTCAACGGATGCGTGCGATTGTAAGGGTCTTGGCGAGAGGAAGAGAGCGCTTCTTGCCCGCGAAAGAGATCGATCAATTCTAGCTTGCCGCGCGTATCGATGCCTGCGCGCAGAAGGTAGCGGATCGCAGATTGGTCCGCGGAGGCTTCTTCTGCCCGCGTATGGCCAAAAAACACCCGTTGCGCTGAGCCAGTAGAGCCCGCTGCTATCCCTGCGACGGCGCTTCCATCAGCGCCAGATGCAGCGGCCGCGGCGGCGAGAAGCATACCGAGCGCGGCGGTGCGGCCAGCGGCCTGCATGTTGGCCATCCGGCGCGAGATATGGCCATTTGCGATGTGGGCGGCTTCGTGCGCTATGACAGCCTGTAGTTGCTCGGCGCGGCCCAACCGCATTAGCAGCCCGGAATGAATAAAGATGGCGTTCTCATCGATGACGAAGGCGTTTAGCGAGTCCTCGTCGACGACAAGGATGCGGACGCGCGTAGGGGAAAGCCCAGCTGCATTGAGCACAGGGCGCGCCAGTTCGCTCAGCGCGCGCTCCATCCCAGCGTCGCGCAGCAGGCTCACCGCCTGGGCGGTTTGAGCAGTCGCGATACACGCGATAAACGCGAGGGCGCGGAGGAGATGGCGGGCCATTGACGCTCCTATCAGCGTAGGCTTTGACGTGTGAAGTGTAGGAGGAAGCTCATGCGAACCTCAAGGCGAAGCGACGTTGATCCTTTCATTGTGATGGATGTCATGGAGGCGGCCCGGGAGGCTGAGGCGGCAGGTCGTCACATCATTCACATGGAGGTAGGGCAACCGTCGACGCCCGCGCCCGCCGCGGCGCGCCGCGCTCTGGCCGAGGCGATGGAGGCCGGCGCGCTGGGATACACGGTTGCTCTTGGCTTGCCCGAGCTGCGCTCAGGGATCGCAGATCTTTATGACCGGTGGTACGGCATTAGCCTCGATCCTGACCGCGTTGTGGTCACTGCCGGAGCGTCAGGCGCGTTTCTTTTGACGTTCTCGGCCCTCTTTGATGCTGGTGATAAGGTGGGGCTAGCGGCGCCCGGCTATCCATCCTACCGGCAAATCCTCAAAGCGATGAACCTTCAACCGGTATCTTTGGAGGGGCGACCCGAGCATGGGTTTCAGCCGCAGCCGTCCGATTTAGCCGGTCTGAGTGGTCTCATTGCGGCATCGCCAGCAAACCCCACGGGAACGATGCTTTCGAATGCTGAGTACTGCGCTTTGAGTAATGCCTGCGCAGAAGCCGGGTGCGCGCTGATTTCAGACGAGATTTACCACGGCATTTCATACGAAGATCGCTGCGTTTCAGCGCTTGAAGTGACCGACGAAGTGTTCGTCGTGAATTCCTTTTCGAAGTACTTCTCCATGACAGGCTGGCGCATTGGTTGGATGGTGGTGCCGGAGAGCCATGTTCGGACAGTGGAGCGGCTGGCGCAAAACATGTTCATCTGCGCCCCCCATGCAAGCCAGGTGGCCGCGCTTGGAGCGCTTAGAGCGACCGACGAGCTCGACGGGCATCTGGCAACATATTCAGCCAATCGACGCCTGCTCCTTGCGGGACTTAAGGCTCTGGGAATTCCGGTGATCTCACCGGCGGACGGGGCATTCTACATTTACATCGACGTCTCTGAGTTCACTGAGGATTCATTAGCTTTAGCCTCTGAGATTTTGGCCAAAGCGGATGTTGCGGTGACCCCTGGGCTCGATTTCGATCCGGTGCGCGGTGCCCAAACGCTCAGGCTTAGTTATGCGCGGTCAACGGCGGATATAGAGGAGGGCCTTGCGCGGCTCACGCAGTTTTTTGAAAGCAGGCGCGCCTCCTGAGTGGCGCGAGCGCGTCTGTTTTGCTAAGAATGTGAAAAAGAGCAGGCGCGAAAATGCGGGCGGTATTTTTAGTTTTTATATGGCTTTGGGGCCTGGTGGCTCCGGCATTTGGCAGCGACCTCACGGCGTTGGCGCGCGTGGTGCCAGATGAGACGCGCGTGGAGCAATCGCTTGGGCGCGTAACACTAACGATTGGGTTGTCTCAGGGGGTGCCGTACAGGGTTTACACCTTGGCTGAGCCCAATCAGCTCGTTCTCGAGTTTTCTGAAGTGAATTGGGCGGGGCTCGAAGCGAGCGACCTTGAAACGCGCAGCGCGGGGCCGGCTCATGTAGGTAAGTTGGCGCCCGGTTGGTCCGGTTTTGTGCTGGAGTTGCGGGGGCCATTTCAAATCGAGGAGAGCGCGGTCGTAACTGGAGACGCGCTAGCGCGGCTGACCGTGACGCTCAAGCGAACGTCTCAAGAGGAGTTCGCGGCTGCTTCTGGCCTGCCATCCACTTCTGTTGCGATGCTTCGGTCTGCACCTGCAACAGCCTCAGATGACGATGATTTTGTCGTTGTGATTGATCCGGGCCATGGCGGTGTGGACCCTGGCGCGGAGCGCGGCGGGGTGCGCGAAGCTGAACTGATGCTGATGATGGCGCGGGAGCTGCGCGATGGGCTCCGCCGCGCGGGCGGCTTTGATGTCCACCTGACGCGCGACGACGACTTATTTGTGAGTTTGCCTGCCCGTGCCACGATGGCGCGGCGGCTTAAGGCGGATGCGTTTATCTCGCTCCATGCCGATGCGTTGGAGAGCGGATATGCGGAAGGAGCGACCGTTTACACGCTTTCGAAAGAGGCCACAGATGCTGCTTCTGCTTTGTTAGCAGAGCGCCACAATCGCGCCGATATGCTCGGTGGAGTTGATCTTGGCGGGCAAGAGGATGAGATCGCGGCGATCCTCTTGGATTTGGCGAGGCTCGAGACGACCCCTCGCTCAGCGGCCTTGGCGGGCTCAGTCTTGGATGGGCTTAAGGGCGTTGGGGCGCGACTAAACTCAAATCCACAGAGGGCGGCAGACTTTGCTGTTTTGAGGTCGGCAGATGTGCCGTCGGTCCTGGTAGAGGTAGGGTTTCTATCGTCTGAGCGTGATCGGATTGAGCTGCAGTCTCCCGAAAAGCGGGGGCGGATTATCGACGGATTGGTGCAGGGTATCGAGAGCTGGGCCGAGTCTGATGAAGCCGAGCGCGCGCGTATGCGCCAGTAACGGCTATTTGACGCGCATGAGCGCCTTGGGGTGGTTTGAAGGCTCGCGAAAAATCTGGCAGGTATAGCGAGTGGTGTGGGAGCATAAACCATGAGCCGAATGGCGATAAAGCGTGGGATCGACAACGTGTCTTCTGCTGTTGGTGGAAGCATCAGGTTTGTTCTATCAATTTTCGGAGCAGTCTTTAGCGCTTTGACGCTCGGCGTATTCATGGCGGCGCTCGGCCTTGGCGGCATTTTTTACATGTATGGGCGCGACCTGCCGTCCTATGACGACCTTGCCACTTACACCCCAAAGACCATCAGCCGGATCTATTCGGGCGAGGGGCGGATCATCGATGAATTCGCCACTGAGCGAAGGCTTTTTGCGGCTGCGGAGGAAATCCCACCGTTGGTGAAGGCCGCGTTTATCTCGGCGGAAGACAAGAACTTTTACGACCATGCCGGCTATGATCCACGCGGCATTGCTATTGCCCTACGGGACGCTGTTGTAAGCCGAGGTGAGGACTTGCGCGGTGCCTCTACCATAACCCAGCAGGTGATGAAGAACTTCCTCCTCGACGGGTCCGTGTCGGCGGAGCGGAAGATCAAAGAGATCATCCTTGCCTCCCGCATCGAACAGACATTGAGCAAGGATCAGATCCTAGAGCTTTATCTCAACGAGATTTTCCTTGGGCAGAATTCCTATGGGGTGGCGGCGGCTGCGCAGACATATTTCAACAAGCCGCTCGCAGATCTGAAACCTGAGGAGGCGGCCTATCTCGCGGCGATGCCCAAAGCGCCGTCCCAATATCACCCGGTCCGGCAGTATGATCGTGCGGTGGCGCGGCGCGATTTCGTTCTCGAGGAAATGTATGAGAACGGGTATCTTACTCAAGCAGCATACCAAGCCGCCACGGCAGAACCGCTACGCACCGTGCAGTCCGGCGATTTTGAGAGTTTTAAGGCACAGCTGCCGCCGCGCGATTACTTCACAGATGAAATCCGGCGTCAGCTGACCCGCGACTTTGGCGAGGCAGAGTTCTTTTCTGGCGGGTTTAGCGTGCGTGCGACGATCGACCCAGAAATGCAAACAGAAGCAGCCGAAGCGCTCCGCGCCGGTCTGGAACGCTATGACCGCGATCGTGGTGTGTGGCGCGGGACAGGCATCAAGCTCGAGGCTGAAAGTCTCGGCAGTGAAGAGGCGTGGCGCGCAGCACTGTCAGAGACGAACGTACCGCGCGATATTTCGCTTGGCGGGGTTTGGTATTCGGCTGTTGTCCTTGAGATTGTCGATGGCTCTGCGCGGATCGGAATTGAGGGTGTGCCGAGCGATGGCGAAGGTCACTTTATCCCAGCAGACGACGTCACGTGGGCCCGTAAAGAGCTAGAGGATGGCTCTCTAGCGGCCCGTGCGCGTTCAGCCGGTGATCTTGTTGAGGTGGGCGATGTAGTCCTCGTACGACAGCTTGCGCCCGGAGCCGAAGCGTCTCCGACGCGTTGGAGCTTGCGTCAGGTGCCTGCCGTTCAAGGTGGCTTTGTCGCCATGGACGTAAATACGGGACGCGTTTTGGCGATGCAGGGCGGCTTTTCCTACCAGCATTCGGTGTTTAATCGCGCAACCCAGGCGGAGCGGCAGCCAGGCTCGTCGTTCAAGCCGTTTGTTTACGCAGCGGCGCTCGACTCCGGGTACTCACCCGCCACCATAGTCATCGACGCCCCGATTGAGATCAACACGCCTCAGGGAGTGTGGCGTCCGAAGAATGCTTCGAACCAGTTTTACGGGCCGACGCCCGTGCGGACGGGGATCGAGCGGTCGCGGAACCTCATGACCATTCGTCTGGCGCAAGAGATCGGCATGGGGACGGTCGCCTCCTATGCTGAGCGCTTTGGCGTTTAT
>JBCCYG010000058.1:0-10703 GCA_039190145.1 Pseudomonadota bacterium
ACCGTCTGACGCCCGCCTCAATGTCCGGCTACTGGGCCAATTGGGCGGAAGATAATCGGCTCACAACCGTGCGGACATCGGCGGCCTCCCCCAAATCTGCTCGCCTCGAGCATCGCACGGCAGACGGGTCGGCGAACCCCTACATCGCCGTGACAGCGGTTTTGCAGGCCGCGCTCTTGGGGGTCGAAAGCAGCTTGCCCTGCCCACCCGCTGAAGACCTTGATGGGATCGACAACGTCCGGGCAACGCGCCATGTCGCGCCCACTCTGGAGCGGGCGCTTGACGCGCTCGACAAGGACAGGGCGCTGCGGATTGCTGTCGGGGAGGAGCTCTGCGATGCACAGCTTTATCTCAAGCGAGATGAGGCCAAGCGCCTGTTGGGTAAAAGCGTGAGCGAGGTGAGGGACTACTACCTGCCGTTCGTCTAGCCGCGCTCAAGTTGCCTTAAAACGCACCGGTAGATTCTTGATCCCGCCCATGAAGTTGGAGCGCACATAGGCGTGGTTGCCGGTCTGCTCCACTTCGGCGACCCGCTTGGCGAGTTCTTGAAAGAGTACCCGAACCTCTAGCCGGGCAAGCCACATTCCCAGGCACATGTGCGGGCCTCCTTGGCCAAAGGAGACATGGGGGTTTGGGTTCCTAGCGAGATCCACGTGGAACGGATCATCGAAAGCTGTTTCATCGCGATTGCCGGAGACGAACCAAAGCAGGACCTTGTCCCCCGCGCGGACCGTTTTGCCGTGATACTCAAAGTCTTCGGTAGCAGTTCGACGGAAGTAGCTCGCGGGCGAAGCCCAACGGATGATCTCATCCGGGGCGGTTTCCCAGATATCGTCTTCTCGCATCTGACGGAGGAGCTCAGGCTGGTGACACAGGGCTTGGATACCTGCGGCGATGGAATAGCGGGTCGTGTCATTGCCCGCCGCCACAAGCAGGCAAAAGAAATTCTGAAACTCCCGCTCGGGCATAACGGAGCCGTCTTTGTCGGGCTGCAGGATCATATGGAGCACGCCGTCCGTATCACCGCGCGCCACCTTCTTTTCCATGAGCTCTTTGGCATAGACATAAAGCTCTGCCCCAGCCGGGGAATTGAATGGCATCATGCGGTAGGCATCAGTATCGAGCTTGTCGGCGACGTGATCCGTGAAGTCGGGATCCGTATTGGCCATGAGCGCGTCGCCCTTTTCCACGAGCCAGGGCAGGTCTTCTTCCGGGGTTCCGATGATTGTCCCGAGCATGCGCATCGGGAGCTCGCGGGCTATGAGGCGCGTTGCGTCAAACTCCCCTTCCTCCAACGCGCGATCGAGGATCTCCGTGCAGATATCGCGAATTTGCGCCTCAAAATTGGCCACAGCCCCACGTGAAAACGCGCGTTGCACCTTCTTACGTGTTTGCGAGTGCTCTGGCGGGTCTGTCTCCTGAAACGTGCGTCGCGCGAGGTACTCTTCTTCGGTTTGGTCCTCCATGCGGATACCGCGCGCCGAGCTTAGCCGTTTGAACTGTAGATTGAGGTCAAGGATGTCGGCATGGCGCGTGACTGACCAAAAGTCCTCCCCATCGGCATAGGAGGTCCAGTGCATAGGGTCCTCCCGACGCAGACGGGCAAAGGTGTTGTGCGGGGCGCCGCTCACAAACGCGTCGTGAGAAGAAAGATCGGCAAAGCCGTCATCCATGGGCGTCCAGAGGGTCATGTCAGCTCCCGTGTGGTGGCTAGATTAACCGTGCCATGCGGCGGAACGGCGGGCAACGGAAACTTGTTGCACTTGCATCGATCTCTCTGGCGCTCTAGCCCGGTCCCATGCGTATCGCCATCCTTATGACCAACACGGACGAGAGCGGCTTCGCACAGCGTCACCCGAAGGATGGAGAGAAATTCCACGACCTGATGAGCCTTGTGCGACCGGATTGGGAGTACCCGGTATTTGTGGTCAAGGACGAGGAATTCCCGGACAATCTGGTTGAGCTTGACGGGGCGATCATCACGGGAAGCCCGGCTTCCGTGAATGACGGCGCGCCCTGGATGGCGCGGCTTGAAGAATTGGTACGCGCGTTCATTGCCGCGGGTAAACCTTTGTTCGGGGCGTGTTTTGGGCACCAGATCATTGCCCGGGCGCTGGGCGGTGATGTGAGGGTCAACCCTCAAGGGTGGGTCAAAGGCGCCGTGGTGGCGCAGTACGCCGAAGGCGAACTACCAGGGTATGCGTCTCATACCGAACAGGTCATCGAGTTGCCGCCGGGGGCGGAAACCATCGCAAGGACCGATGGCTGCCCTATCGCGGGCTTTCGAAAGGGCACGCTCGTGGAGACAACGCAGTATCATCCTGAAATGACTGAAGAGTTCTTTACAGCGCTTCTGGATGAGTATGGGTCAAAGCTTCCTGCGGAGGTGGAGGCAGATGCCCGTAGAAGCCTCGTAATCAAGCCCAGCAGGGAAGCGTGGGCGGCGCGCATCGCAGCGTTCTTTGAAGGAGTTTCACAGGCCGGGTAACGGCCCTAGGATAGGACGAAAGGGAGGGGCCCATGGCCAAGGCATTCGCGTCGCAAGGCGACATGGCGGAAAAGACGATCACCTTTGAAGAAGTGGGCGACGGCATCTGGGCTTTTACGGCCGAAGGTGACCCGAATTCCGGTGTAATCATTGGGGATGACAGCGTCATGATCGTCGAGGCGCAAGCGACGCCACGGCTCGCTGCCAAGGTCATCGAAAAGGTGCGGAGCGTCACCGACAAACCCATCTCTCACCTCGTGCTCACTCACTATCACGCTGTTCGTGTGCTTGGAGCCTCGGCCTATGGCGCGGGCCAAGTGATCATGTCCGAAAAAGCCCGCGCCATGGTGGCCGAGCGGGGTGCAGAGGACTGGGCGTCCGAGTTTGAACGCTTCCCTCGGCTCTTTGAGGGTCATGAAAGCATCCCTGGGCTGACGTGGCCCACGACGACCTTCAACGGGCGGATGAGCGTGTATCTCGGCAAGCGCCGGGTGGACCTGATGCAGTTGGGTCGCGCTCATACGGCGGGGGATGCGGTGATCTATGTGCCCGATGCAAACATCATGTTTACCGGCGACATCGTCGAATATCATTCCGCTTGTTACTGCGGTGATGGTCATTTCCATGATTGGCCCGGCACCTTGGAGGCGATCCGTCGGTTTGACCTCGATGCTATCGCGCCCGGGCGAGGCGACGCGCTCGTGGGCCGCGACATGGTGAATGCCGCGCTCGACAGCACCGCTGATTTTGTCCGCTCAACCTACCGGCCAGCCGCGCGCGTCGCTCTCCGTGGTGGCACGCTGAAAGAAGCCTGGGATGCCGTACGGGCGGAGTGCGACCCGAAGTTTAGCGACTACGCGATCTACGAGCATTGCCTGCCGTTTAACGTGGCGCGCGCGTATGACGAGTCCCTCGACATCGACACACCCCGAATTTGGACAGCCCAGCGCGATAAGGACATGTGGGAGGCATTGCAGGGATGAACGCGCCGATCCGTGACCGCTACCCGCTCGCCTTCAAACTGTACCCCTATGCGAAATCCGCCGATCAGGTAGCAAATGGCGCAGTTCGACACCCAATCGTAATTGCAGGTGGCGGGCCTATCGGGCTCGCCCTGGCGCTTGATCTCGGTCTCAAGGGTCAGCCGGTTGTCGTCCTCGACGATCATGAGGGTGTCGGCCTAGGCTCTCGCGCGATCTGCTTTGCCAAGCGCACGCTGGAAATCTGTCACCGCCTCGGGGCGGGTGCTGAGATGCTCGAGAAAGGTGTCGTTTGGCAAAAGGGGCGTGTGTTTCGCGACCGCGACGAGGTTTTTAGTTTTGATCTGCTCCCCGAAAGCGGACATCGCTGCCCGGCCTTCATCAATCTCAGCCAAATTCACTTTGAAAAGTTTCTCCACGAGGCGGTCGAGCGGGCGAATGCCAACGGCGCCCAGATCGACATTCGGGGGAAGAACCGAGTTGATGCCGTCGAGGTTGGCAAGGACGGCGTGTCGCTGGAAATCATGACCCCGGACGGGCCGTACACTGTCATCGCCGATTACCTTATTGCCTGCGACGGCGCGCGTTCGCCAATCAGGGATATGATGGGCCTTGGCTTTGAGGGCCGCGTTTTTGAGGACAATTTCCTTATCGCGGATGTGAAGATGAAGGCCGACTTCCCCACCGAGCGGTGGTTTTGGTTTGAGCCCTGGTTTAAATCCGGCTCTTCCGCGCTCCTCCACAAACAGCCCGATGATATCTGGCGCATCGACTTTCAGCTCGGCTGGGATATCGACCGCGATGAGGAGATGAAGGAAGAAAATATCCGCGCCCGCGTTGATGCGATGCTGGGGGACGTCGACTATGAGCTCGACTGGTGCTCAATCTACACGTTCCAATGCCGCCGCATGGAGAAGTTCCGCCACGGGCGGGTGATCTTTGCCGGAGACAGCGCGCATCAGGTCTCACCCTTTGGGGCGAGAGGGGCCAATTCCGGGGTTCAGGACGCCGACAATCTCGGGTGGAAGCTGGATGCCGTTTTGCGAGGCGACGCCGGTGACGGGCTTTTGGACAGCTACGATGAGGAGCGTCGGCTAGCGGCAGATGAGAACATCCTCAATTCCACACGGGCCACTGATTTTCTCACGCCGAAAACGCCGGTTTCCCAAATGTTTAGGGACGCCGTCCTAGACCTTGCCGAGCGGCATGCCTTTGCGCGACCGATCATCAACTCCGGTCGTTTGAGCGTCCCCTCGGTTTACGATGCATCGCCTTTGAATGGCGCGGACTTTGGGGGGCCGGGGCGGACGCGGCCTGGAGCGCCATGCCCAGATGCGCCCGTCGGAAACCAGTTTCTCCTGGACCGTCTGCCCGGAGAGTTCTGTGTCCTGGCGCTTAACGCCGACGTCGAGACGTCGTTGCCCGTTATCTCCTTGAGCGATACCGAGATTAGCTCAGAGCTCAGAGAGCGATACATGGGATCAGCGCACTCAGCGGTTTATCTCCTGCGGCCTGATCAGCACGTGGCGGCGCGGTGGGAAAACGTCACCTCGGCGGAGATCGAGGATGCGCGGAAGAGGGCGCTTGGGTGCTGAAACTCGATCCAAACATCGCGGCTCCCGACGACTTCTATGAAGCTTTGATCACTGCCCACGAGGGTCTCACGGAGGCCGAAAGTCACGCGCTGAACGCGCGTTTGATCTTGGTATTAGCTAACCAGGTGGGTGATCTGTCGACGCTTAAGGACGCGATTGCGGCCGCTCAGAAGGACACCGAGACAGAGCCAAAAGGCCCGTAATCGGCATAGATTTCCGTCCCGGGGGGGCACTCGATTGGGCGGATGAAGCTGCCCGATAGGATAATGTGACCGGGCTCAATCGCTTGCCCGTATTGAGAAATCCGCCGGGCCAGCCAAATGACGCTCTCAACAGGGTCATTCAGCACGCCCGCGCCGAGCCCGGTTTCTTCGACTTCGCCATTTCTTGCGCAGATGGCACCGACCCAACGAAGGTCGTGCGCGTCGACCATATGCCGCTGATGCCCCAACACAAAACCGCCATTGGCAGCATTGTCGGAGATCGTGTCAAAGACTTTGCGCGTATGTCCATCCGCATCTTTGCGGAGGATGCGCGTGTCGAGAATTTCGATCGCAGGCGTGACATACTCGGTCGCTGCGATGACATCCTCGCGTGTTACGTCGCCTGCGAGCGCGGATTTCATGACAAAGGCGATCTCAGCCTCAATGCGCGGCTGGATGAACCGGCCGGCGGGGATTTGGGACCCATCCGGAAAGTCCATATCGTCGAAGAGGATACCACTATCGGGGATGTCGATGCCAAGCGCGTCTTGCATCGCCTTGGACGTAAGCCCGATCTTCCAGCCAATGATTTGACGCCCATCCGCCTGCTTTGCCGCGGCGAGCTTTGTCTGGATTGCGTAGGCATCATCCATGTCCATATCGGGGTAAACGCGGCTGAGAATGCCGATTTGCTGGCCTGTTTGCTCGGCTTTGATGAGCGCCGCTGCGGCTGCTTCATGCTCCTCAGGCGTCATTCGTCTTCGATGCCGTTGGCCAAAGTGCCGACACCCTCGACGGTGACCTCAACCGTATCCCCAGGCTTTAGGAATTGAGGCGGGTCTAGGCGCGCTCCGGCGCCGGTCGGGGTTCCCGTGACGATGATGTCCCCAGGCTGGAGCGCCATGAAGGTGGAGATATAGGCAATCTGCTCTCGGATCGGGAACATCATGTTTTTAAGCTCGTCATCCTGCCTGAGCTCCCCGTTCACGTGGGTTGTGATGCGCGCCTCATCGATTTGTGCGGGGTCGGTGAAAGGCACGAGCCATGGCCCCATCGCGCCCGAGCGATCCCAGTTTTTGCCTTGGGTGACGTTGAATTTTGCGTGCCTGACCCAGTCTCGAAGTGTGCCTTCGTTGCAGAGGGTTAGCGCGCAGATGTGATTGTATGCATTTTCTGCCGCGATGCGTCTTCCAGGCTTTCCGATGACAATGGCAAGCTCGCCTTCGTAGTCGAGCTTCTCACTTTCGGGGGGCCGGACGAGATTTGCTCTGTGGCCCACAAAACCGCTCGCAAAGCGTGGGAAAAGCGACATGTGTTTGGGCTGCTCAGAGGCGTCTTTGTACTCCGCGTTTCGATCGGGGAAATTGACGCCCACGCAGAGGATACGGCGCGCGTTTGGCAGGGGAGGTAGAAAGCTGAAGTCTTTATGCGTGACGTGAAACCCGCTGGCGGCCTCCTCAAGTTCCGCAAATCCGCCTCGGGAAATGACATCAAAGAGACTGGGGCATCGTTTGAAATGGGTTTTAAGGTTTATGGCACCCGCATCGGTGATTGCACCGTAAAACTCTTCGCCATCTGCGAGGTAGCTGGCAAACTTCATGTGCTGAGCTCCGCGATGATTTTAGGCGCAATCATCACGTCCTCGCGGGTGCAATTGAACTGGCCCACCTGAAAGCGGATCATTTTTCGCCCTCTAAAGCTGCCTTGGGTCAGGTAGATACGGCCGTCGTCATTGATGCGGTCGACGAGTGCCTGTTGGGCGTCGTCGTCGCCCGGCGCGCGGAAGGTGAAGAGGGAAAGCTGAGGTTCCGTGACGATCTCAAAACCGCGCATTCGGAGATCTTCGCAGGCATCTTGCGCCCATTTAACGTGATTTCTCATGCGGTTGCGGAGGTCCTCTAACCCATAAGATCGCACCAGAAACCAGAGCTTGAGCGCACGGAAGCGGCGGCCGAGCGGGATAGTCCACTCACTGTAATTCGTCACGTCCTGGCTCGTTTTGAGGTACTCGGGTTCGATCTTTAGGGTGTTGAGCTGGGCTGTGGGGTCTCGGAGGAATTGGATCGAGCAATCAAACTGCGCCCCGAGCCATTTATGCGGATTGAACACGACAGAGTCGAAGCCCTCGGCCCCTATCCAAACAGGATCGCGAAGCTCCGGGCAAATCATGGCGGAGCCAGCCCAAGCGGCATCGAGATGGGTATAAAGATCGTACTTTTTAGCGACTTCTAAGATCGAGGGCAGGTCATCGCAGGCGCCAATCCCGGTGCCACCGGTGATTGCGATGATCCCAGCCGGGATATGGCCGTTGGCGCGGTCTGCCTCGATTGCCTCCGCAAGCGCGTCGGTATCAATCGCGTATGTGGGCCCTTGGGTGGGGATCTTGACGAGGTTCGACTGCCCGATCCCGGCGACCCAGCAGGCGCGGTCGATAGAGGAATGGCATTCCTCTGAGCAGTAGACCCGCAAGTTACCCTTGGCATTAAGACCGTCCTTGTTGCCGGTGTAGCCCGTGGCACGTTCACGCATGGTGAGTACGGCCGACAGCGTGGCCGATGAGGCGCTGTCCTGGATAACCCCTGTCATGCCATCGAGCCCCATGGCCTGTGCCATCCACTCGATCATCTTACCCTCGAGCTCTGTGGCGGCGGGCGAGGTCTGCCAAAGCATGCATTGAGACGCGATTGTCGTGACCAGAAACTCAGCCAGGATCGAAGGCGGCGCGGCATTGGCCGGAAAGTAGGCAAAAAAGCGTGGGTGCTGCCAATGGGTCATGCCTGGCATCACGATGCGCTCAAAATCGGCGAGAATACCTTCCATCCCTTCGCCGTTTTCAGGCGGGTGAGGGGCGATCTGAGCAGCGATGTCTCCAGGGGCGGTCTGGGCGCGGACGGGCATGTCTGGCAGCGCGCGATAGTAGTCGGCGGCCCAGGCGGAAATTCTTTCACCCCAGTGTTGGAATTCGTCCCATTCCATTAGGGGGCCACGATCGGTGTTGCGTCGAGGGAGGGGGCTTCGACCTCCACCGCTGTGTAAGGGGAGCCCTCCTCAAACCAGCTTTTGGGGGCGGGCGCGCCCCAGAGTGTCTGCCGCTGTGGGTCCTTAAGGTCCCACTTGATCGGCTCATGGTCCGGATCGACAGTTTGGTAGTCAGAACAATAGATTTCGATCCTGTGCCCGTCAGGGTCCCGAATATATAGGAAAAACGCGTTGGAGATGCCGTGCCGTCCGGGGCCCCGTTCAATTTTGTCGACATGGCCGGTTGTGGCCATGAGGTCGAGCAGATCGATGATGTTGAGCGGCGTGGGCACCCAAAAGGCGACGTGATGCATCCGCGGCCCTCGCCCGTTGGTAAAGGCCATGTCATGGACACCGCCTTTGCGGTGGAGCCACGCAGCCCATAGACGTTTGCTGTCTTCGTCCTCGGTGTACTCCGTCACGCGAAAACCGATGTTGTTCCAAAAGGCGACGCTCGCGTCGACATCGGGCGAAAAGCAGTTGAAGTGATCAATGCGGAGCGGCTTTACCCCGCGGTAGAGCGCGTAATTCTGATGGATCGGCTCCAGGCGCTCCATATGGTGGTAGAATTCGATGGGTATCCCGATGTTGTCCCGCGTGAGCAGTGTGCGGCCTTGGTGGGGGCGCTCCGCCCAAGCAACGCTGTGGCCTAAAGCTGTGAAATGCTGGTGCGCGCGGTCGAGGTCATCTTCCGAGAACACCTTGAAGCCCATGACGTCCACGGTTCCGGGCAACTCTGACTGCTTTAGAACGATACAGTGGTGACCACGTTCTTCCATCGCACGCAGGTACACTTCGCCTGTCGTTTCGTTGGTGACCTGAAGCCCAAGTGTTTCGGTATAAAAGGCCTTAGACTCTGCGAGGTCTGCCACATTGAGCACGACATGGCTCAGCCTGACGGTGTTGAAGGGCGGGTAGAGGTTGGGCGTCGGGACGGGCATGTTAGGCGCCTAGCTTTGTGATTTTGTGGTGCCCAGTGGCAAAGCCGATGTGCTTTTGCTCCATGTAAAACTCAAAGCTCCAATCACCGCCATCGCGCCCGATGCCAGAGGCTTTGACCCCTCCGAACGGCGTCGGCAGATGACGGACGTTTTCGCTGTTCACCCAGATCATGCCGGCCTCAAGCCTATCCGAGAAACGCAGCGCGCGGGTCAGGTCATTGGTCCAAATGTATCCTGTGAGGCCGTATTCGGTATCGTTTGCAATCCTGAGAGCGTTTTCCTCGGTCTCGAACGGGATCGACGTGAGGACGGGGCCGAATATCTCCTCGCGCGCTATGCGCATTTCATTGCTTGATTGCGTAAACAGGGTGGGGCGCACGTAGTAACCGGGGCGCTCAGAGGTGCCGCCCGCCGCAATAGTTGCCCCATCTTCAGTCGCTTTGTCGAAGTAGGAGGTGACCTTTGCGAAGTGTTCCTCAGATATAAGCGGGCCCACTTCCGTCGCAGGATCGAGCGGGTGCCCAACGCGTATCTTGTTCACGCGTTCGACGAGCTTTTCCTCAAACGCTTCCCTGATGCTTTCTTGGATGAGCAGACGGGAAGACGACGTGCAGCGCTCCCCATTGATCGAATAAATCATGAAAATCACGGCATCGAGGGCGCGGTCGAGATCGGCATCATCGAACACTATGACCGGGTTTTTCCCGCCGAGCTCGAGGTGCAGCCGTTTGAGCGTATCCGCCCCCTGTTTCGAGATTATCGAGCCCGTGCGGCTTTCGCCGACAAAGGCAATCGCGCGGATTTTTGGATGTTCCGTGAGCGCCTTTCCAGCCTCTTCACCAAAGCCGTTGACGGTGTTGAGGACGCCAGGAGGGAGCCCCGCCTCTTCGGCGATTTCGACCAAAAGGCGGGCTGTTAGCGGTGATAGCTCCGCTGGTTTGTGAACAACCGTACAGCCTGCGGCGAGGGCGGGTGCGATCTTCCAGGTGGATAGCATGAACGGCGTGTTCCACGGCGTGATGACCCCCACCGGTCCAATGGGTACCCGTGTCGTGATGTTCATGAGCGTGGGCGATTTGAGGTGCTGGCCGTCCCGCGCACTCGTCACCTGATCCGCGAAGTAGCGAAAGTTTTCAGCGCCGCGCAGCGCTGCTTTCGACATGAACTTATAGGCTTGCCCCGTATCCCAGCATTCGCACAGCGCAATTTCCTCCGCGCGGGCTTCGATCCCTTCCGCGATGCGGATGAGGATGGCCTTCCGCTCCTTTGCTGGCAGATCGCGCCAAGCCGGAAAGGCCGCATGGGCCGCCTGTGCGGCCGCGTCGATATCTGCGGCGGTCCCGCGTGCCACGTCGCAGATCGCAGTTTCGTCGACCGGAGTAAGCGAAGGGAACGTGCCCGCGCCGGGCCTGTCTTCGCCATTTACTCGGTTAAGGATGCCATTCGTTCGGAAACGTTCGAGATAGCCGCTCAGTTTA
>JBCCYG010000059.1:0-10623 GCA_039190145.1 Pseudomonadota bacterium
AGTTCGCGGACAGTTATCTGGCCGGGGCGACGCCTGTCCCCTGTATCCGTTGCAATGAACGGGTGAAATTCAAGGACTTGCTCGAGACTGCCCAAGACCTCGACGCCGATTGCATGGCCACGGGGCACTACATCCAGCGTAGAGGCGGGGTCTCGAAGGCAGAACTTCACCGCGCGGCGGACCCGGTACGTGACCAGAGCTACTTTCTCTTCTCCACGACGCAAGAGCAGCTCGACTACCTGCGCTTCCCGCTCGGGCATCTCGCCTCCAAGGCGGAAACGCGCGCCCTGGCGCTCAAGCACGGGCTGCCCGTGGCCGATAAGCCCGACAGCCAGGATATCTGCTTTGTGCCCAATGGAGATTATGCCGCTGTCATCGAAAAGCTGCGCCCCGGGGCAGCAGATGCCGGCGAGATCGTACATGTGGACGGGCGCGTCCTCGGTGAGCACCGGGGCGTCATCCACTACACGATCGGTCAGCGCCGGGGGCTCGGGATCGGGGGGCTTACGGAGCCGCTTTATGTCGTGAAACTCGATGTTGAAAATCGTCAAGTCCTCGTGGGACCGAAAGAGCTCCTGGCCACGCGGATTGTCCCGGTGAAAGAGGTCAATTGGTTGGGTGATGCGCCCTTTGAGGCGCAATCCGAGTGGCATGTGGGCGCTAAGGTCCGGTCTACCCGGCCCCCTCGGGACGCGATCATCCGCCCCACTGGGCCACGGTCGGCTGAGGTGGAATTGGTCGTCGCCGAAGAAGGCATCAGCCCAGGCCAGGCCTGCGTGTTTTATGCCAATGAGGGCACGCGCGTCCTCGGCGGCGGTTGGATCACCCGTGGCTGACACGATCCGGACGGCGCGGCTCATGCTGCGCCGTCTTGAGGCCCGCGATGCGGAAGCACTTCACCTGTTCTTCAGCGATCCGGTGGCGATGGCGCACTGGTCCAAGCCCCATGAGACGCTTGAAGAAACGAAGGAATGGGTCCGCGGGACGCTGAGCGCACCGGAAGAGGCCACGCGGGAATACGTGCTTGAGCTGGCAGGCTCCGTGATTGGTAAGGCCGGCATGTGGAAGAGGCCCGAGATCGGATACTTCCTCGCGCGCGATTACTGGGGGCAGGGCCTGATGACGGAAGCACTGACGGCCCTTCTTCCGGTCCTTCACAATGACATGCACGCACCGACTCTGACCGCAGAAATGAGCCCCGAAAACGCGGCTTCAGCTCGTGTTCTCTCCAAAGTCGGATTCACGGAAGTAAAACGCGGTGAAAAAGACTACTGGGACGGGGAGAAATGGTGCGACACGGCCTATTACGAGCGCCGAGCCTAATCCTTCTTTGTTCCATAAATACTCAAACACACTTTTCCTCAAAGACATCAGCCTAGCAGCGGAGCGCCCCGCGCGGCGAAGCCGCGCGCTCCCTCTGGTTCAAGCCTGAAAGGCGCAGAAGGGAGGCGGGTGGGCGCGCTTTCAGCATTAGCGCAATTCCAGACTTACGCGCCGAGAAATGCGAGTACCGATTGCGCGGCGCGGTGGCCGGGCGGGTCGCCGCCTTCTCCGAGGCGAGCCATGGTCGTCTCCATCGCGGCAATCTGAGGGCCTGTCTCAGCCACAAGCGCATCGAGGCCCGCGGCGATGGCATCGGGCGTGCAGTCGCGCCCGATAAATTCCGGCACAGCCCGCGTTTCGCTAACGAGGTTTACAAGGGTCACCGTATCGATGAGGAGCTTGCGCTGGATGATCTGTCGCGAGAGCCAGTTCATGTCATAGGCGATGACCATAGGCGTGCGCGCCGCAGCGAGATCGAGGGAGATCGTGCCGGATGCCGCCAGTGCAAAGTCAGCCGCTGCCATGGCTGTGCGCCGCTCAATGTCTGCTTCCTCTGCACTCCGCCCCTCACCTGCGATGATGATCGGCTGTGTCGGCAGGGCTTTCGAGAGCTTCTGCACACTGCCTACCAGATGCGGGAGCGTAGGGAGGACAAGACGCGCGCCGATCAGAGTTGAGCGGCGGATCGCGTCGCCAAAGACCGGGAGTAGACGCTCAATCTCGGAGCGGCGGGAGCCCGGGAGCACGGCGAGGAGGCGCGCGTCTTCGGCCACGTCGTGCTCGCGCCGAAAGTCTGCCTGTTCGCGGTCGCTCACCAGCGTCGTTCCAGCCACTGGGTGACCCACGAAGTCGCAGGTCATGCCTGCCGCCTCCATATAAGGCGGCTCAAAGGGAAAGAGCGCCAGAACGTGGTCGATATGGGCTGCCATCTTGCGGGCCCGTTCCGGGCGCCAGGCCCAGACGGTGGGCGCAACATAGTGGATTGTCGGTATCCGAGATGCCGCCCGCACCCGCTTTGCAACGCGGAGCGAGAAATCGGGGCTATCGATGGTAATCAACGCGTCGGGCTGCCACGACACTGCGGCATCGGCGGTTTCATTGATGCGGCGCAGGAGGTGGCGGTATTTGGGCAGCACTTCTGCGATGCCCATGACGGAGAGCTCTTCCATCGGAAAGAGGCTAGCCATCCCTGCGCCTTGCATTTTGGGCCCCGCCACGCCCTTGAGTTCTACCTCTGGTGAGAGCGTCTTGAGACCGTCGATCAGGGTAGCGCCGAGGGCATCCCCAGACGGCTCACCGGCGGTGATAAAAAGCTTCACGCGCCCTGCCCTGGGCGGACCCAGATGAAGAGGCCCGCCGCCTGCGCGATCTTCTGGCAATCCTCCGGCTCAATCACCAGCACGCCGCCAGCTTCCACCACAACGCCCTCGAGACCCGCCTCCGCGGCACCTTTGATAGTAGCCGGCCCGATTGTCGGCATGTCCACGCGCAGCTCTTGGCCAGGCTTCGGGGCTTTGAAGAGCAGGCCTCCCGGCGGCAAGGACGGGTCGCGCGACGGTGCTGTCTGCGGTCCCGACAGCCAATCTGCCGCCATCCCGAGCGGGTCCGTTATCTCCGCCGCTGCGGTCTTTTGCACCAATAGAGAGCGCAGCATCCAGTCGGTGCCCGGCAATGCCTCGATGGCAAGCGCTTGGCCGTCAGCCACGATGCAGGCCTGCCCCAGATCCGCTGCGCCCATGGCCGCGATGATTTTCTCTGCACGGGCCGCGTCCCGTTCTGCGCTTGAGGTCAGCGACCCTGCAAGAAGGCCGGGCGCTGGGAGAAGGTCGACAGCCAGCTCATGGGCTCCAACCACGCGGAGGCCTGTCTCTTCGATGATCTCGATGATCGCGCGCAAGGCGGCGTCATCTCCCTGGGCCATCGCTTCCATGAGGCGAGGCACCAGGGGGCGCGTCGCTTCATCAAGCGCGGCCATATCGACGGGTGGGCGCGTAACCTTGCCCAGAAGGCAGACCTCCGTCACGCCACGCGCTTCGAGGGCCTCGAGGGTTCCTCCGAGCACTTCCAAGCGGAAGGTCAGGTCTGGTGTAAGCCCTGAGGGCGCGTGTCCCGCGAGGCTCGCCACAAAGGGCACCTCCGCTTGTCGCGCGGCGATGAGCGCGGGGAGCTCCCCTGCCCCGGCGATGAGCGCGAGCGTCATGGGCGCCTCATCGCGGTGTCAAGAAGCCGCGGTCGCTATCGCCAAGGATGAAGCGGACCATGTCCTGCACGTAGGCGCTGTCGCTTTCTTCGCCGAGCCGCTTTGCTCGGTCGATGAAGGCACCATCGCCTTGGGCGAGCATTTGAAAGGCTGCTCGGAGGGCGGTGATGTCCTGGCGCGCCACGCCGCGGCGCTTGAGGCCCACCAAATTGAGACCGTCGAGCTCACCCCGCGCGCCTTGAACGAGGCCATGGGGCACGACATCGGCCGTCACCATAGATAGCGCGCCGATGATCGCACCTTTACCGATACGCACCCATTGGTGGATGCCACAAAGGCCCCCAACGATGACTTCATCTTCTATGACGCAATGACCGGCTATGGCGGCGGAATTCACGATGATCACCCGGTCCCCGACCTGCGCGTCATGGGCGATGTGGCAGCCGGCCATGAAAAGCCCGTCATCGCCCACCCGCGTGACGCCGCCGCCGCCTTCGGTCCCGGTATTCATGGTCACATGCTCGCGGATGCGATTGCGCGCGCCGATGACGAGGCGGCTTTCCTCGCCCTTGAACTTCAAATCCTGCGGGATTTCTCCCAGCACGGTGAAGGGAAAGACAATCGTGCCTTCGCCGATCTCCGTGAGACCAGTGACGACGACATGGCTCTTGAGCACAACGCCTGCGCCGAGCGACACGTTTGAACCGACAATCGAAAACGGGCCCACAGTGGCGCTCGGGTCTATCTGAGCGCCGTCTTCGATAATGGCTGTGGGGTGGATGCCCGCCAAACACCCTACTCCGAGAGGTCCATCATGGCGGTGAATTCCGCTTCGCAGGCGAGCTCGCCCTCGACCGTGGCGCGGCCTTTGAACTTCCACACCTTCCCGCCGGGTTTGCCCCTGAGCGTGTCGAGTTCCATCTTGAGCACGTCGCCAGGGATGACTTTGCGCCGAAACTTACAGCCGTCAATGGCCATAAAGTAGATGAGCAGCTCCTTGTCTTCCAGACCCATGGCGACGCCACACATCACAGCAGCCGTTTGCGCCATGGCCTCCACGATTGTCACACCGGGCATGATCGGCGTCCCTGGGAAATGACCCTGGAAGTGCGGCTCATTCATCGTGACGTTCTTCCAGCCGATGGCTGAGTTTGTGCCATCGATGTCCGTGACGCGATCAACGAGCAGAAAGGGATATCGGTGCGGGATAAGGCGTTGGATGCGCTGGATGTCAGCAGTTTCGAGAGCCGTGGCTTCTGAGGTCGTGTCGGTCGTCATAGATGTTGGCTATCCTCTTGTTCCGCGTGCGCTATCAAGGGGCGCTAGGCCTGGCAAGGTTGCGACGGATCGGCGCTACTCGCCTGCCTCAATTTCAGCGTCTTCTTCGGCGGAGGGCTGCTCGCTCTCTTCACTATCCGTTGCAAAACGTGTCGCCTGGTTGATACGCGCGATAGCTGCGTCGGTGACGTCAATGGCATCGATGCTCCAAAGCACGGAGTTCCTTTCGATCAATATCCCTGCTCCGGCCTCGGCGATGAGCTGGTTAAGCACAGGGTTCACGCGCTGCAGAAACTCAGCCTCGAGGCTGGCCGACCGGGCATTGAGTTCTGCTTCAATCGCATCGCGCTCCGCGCGGGTAGCCTGGACCCTCGTATCAAAGTCAGTCGCGAGTGCCGCAAATTCTTCGCGCGGAAGCGTATCGCGCTGTTCAGTCAAAGCCAGCTCCTCGACGCGAAAGGCAGCTGCCACGCGCTGATTTTCGATCTCAAAGCGCCGAAACTCCTCTTGCATGTCCGCTAGGATCGCCTGGCCGAGACGCGTTTCCGGAAAGAGCCGCGACAGATCGATGGTCAGTATCTGAGAGCGCGGGATCGGAATTTCCTGCGCAGTGGCAAAGACCCCGGCCCAGATCAAGAGAAGGGACGCGACCAGGGCACGCATCAAAAACGGGTCGAAAGCGTCAGATCAAAACTCTGCTCTTCGTCGAACTCTTCTTTCTCCAGTGCATCGGAGAAGTTGAAGCGCAGCGGCCCAAGGGGAGACGTCCAGAAGATCGAGACGCCAATCACGGCGCGCGGGGTGAAGTCATCGTAGAAAAGCACGCCGCCGGGCGCGGGATCAGCGCCGACGCTCCATACCGAACCGTAATCAAAGAAGACGCCACCGGTGATGCCGTATTCCTCGGGAAGGCCGACCGGGAACTGAGCCTCCATGCGCGCGACCGCAAAGAGCTCGCCCCCGAGGGCGTCATCATAGTCGATGTCCGGGTCGGAGCCGTCGTCGATTTCACGCGGTCCGATGCCTGAGGCTGCGAAACCGCGAAGTCGCCGGGTCCCGAGGAAAAAGCGGTCGGTAACTCGGCTTTGACCATCGGTATAGTTTAAGGCTCCGCCTTCCAAGGAGGCACGGAGGGTAACGTCATCACCTAAGATCATCGTTTCCGCGGAGGCGGATGCCGTGGTCTCGATGTATTGGCTGTCACCGAAACCGAACTCCTGGCCGAACCGCAGGATGACGCTGACGCGCGGGTCTAATCCGCTACGGCGATTGTCGAAGCTGTACGAGTAGCCCACACCATAATTTGTCACCTCGCCGAGTTCACCCTCGGCCGCGATGATCGTTGCAACATCACTGTCGACATCAAAGAGATCGTTAGAGGTGACGAAAGTCGAGACGTTTACCCGGCCGCGCTCACTGACGGGGAAGCCGAGTGAAGGGGCAAACCGGAACCGTGATGTGTCATAGTCTGCATCGTCATTGTTGCTCTGCTGGAAGGAAATATTGATCCCTCCGGCAAGCTCTCGATCAAAGAGCGCTGGTTCGACAAAGCTGAAGCTGAGGAGAGCGTTGTCGATCGATGTGTTGAGACGCAGGCTAAGGCTTTGGCCCCGGCCAAGAAAGTTCTGTTCCGCGAATTCGACGAGAAGGCCAAAGCCATTCTCTGTTGAAAAGTTACCGCCGAATGAGAACGAGCCAGTGGGTTGCTCCACCACATCCACGTCAAGGACTACGCGATCCGGCGTCGAACCCTCACGGGCGTCCACCTCTGCGGAGGCAAAGTAGCCCAAGGCGCGGATCCGCTCAGCAGCCTGCCTAATCTCTCTAGGATTGAATGGATCGCCCTCTACAACACGGAATTGGCGCCGGATGACACGGTCGAGCGTGGTTGTGTTCCCCTCGATATCAATCCGTTCTACGAAAACGCGTGGGCCGCGGGTGATCTCGAAATCGATATCGAGCGTCAGATCGCGATCGTTGCGGGTGATGCGGGGAGTGACGCGAATGAAGTCGAGCCCCTGCTGAAGCGCTAGCGCCTCTAGCCTGTCGATGTTGTTTTCAATCGCAACCGGTGTGTAGACGGACCCCTCGCGGAGCCGAAGCGCGTCCTCAAAGATCTCGACATCGACATCGTCAAGAAGCGAGGTGGCGGTAACGGCCCCAAAGCGGAATTGCTGCCCTTCGATCACGTTGAACGTGAGAAAAAAGCCGTCGCGCTGGGGGCTAAGCTCTGACGTTACTGACACCGTGCGAAAGTCAACGTACCCGCGAGAATTATAGAAATCGGTGAGAACCTGCCGGTCGAATTCGATGCGGTCTTCAACGAAGGTGTCACTGGTAAGGAGCAAGCGGAAGAGCCCAGCTTGCTTCGTGGCGAGCACGCGGCGCAGGCGTCGATCCGTGAACGCGCGGTTACCAACGAAATTGATCCGCTCGATCTCAACGACGCCGCCCTCAGTGATCTCATAGATGAGGTCCACGCGATTGTCGGATCGGCGAATAATGCGCGGCTGGACCGTAGCGGCGAGGCGCCCTTGATCAGTGTAGGCCTGCGTTATCGACACAGCATCCTGCTCTGCGATTGCCGGGTTAAAGACGCGCCTTGGCTGTGAGCGAACCAAGCGCTCGAGCACGTCGTCCCCGATACGGCTATTACCTTCGAAAACGACACGGTTTACAGTGGGAAATTCGACCACGACGATGTTTAATGTCCCGCCAGAAGGGGCGATACTCACCTCTTCAAACAAACCTGAAGCGCGAATACGCTGGGCCGCATCATTTATTTGGCCAGCGGTGACGACATCGCCTGGGGTGATTTCAGCGAAAGAGATGATTGTCGCCGTTTCGATGCGGCGATTGCCTTCAACGTTGATGTTGGTGATACGTGTTTGTGCTTCTGCGTCTGAAGCGACTGCGATAGCCAATAGGAGGCCCAAAACAATTGTGAGTGCCTTCGATGGCCGACTGACGCGCATCGCAAGCCGCCTGATAATGCCCGTGACCATCACTGCTCACCCCTTACCCGCTTTTTTGGTTTTTGTTAGCGGCTTATGGGTATCCTGTCAAAACGACAGTAGCCGCTGCGCAGTACACAACGGCTCTATAATCTACCTGCTTGTAATAGGTTTAGAAACCCGCAGGGACTGCTAGGTAGCCGATCTGGCTTGCAGCGGCGAGCGCTATGGCCATTGCGCCGAAAAAGAAGAACCGATCCCAGCTCATATCGACGATGAGGCCGAGACCCTGGGCGCCTTTGTGGATGGTTTGCATCTTTCATGCCTCGCTACTTGCAAGGCTCAGATCGCATCCAAATCGGGCAATAATGAGGCCTTAACGGGCCTAAAGCGCGCCGAACGGCCTAACGCAAGATGAAGCGACACACGATGTCGTTGGCAAGACCGAAGACCATCACGAACAGCACAACGCCCAAACCTGCAAACATCAGGGCATTCATTATGCGGTCTGACGGAGGACGGCGGAGCACAGCCTCATAGGCGTGCAAGACAAGGTGGCCCCCATCCAAAACCGGTATTGGAAAGAGATTTACGAGACCCACGGCAGTTGAGATGAAGGCGATAAACCAGATGAAATCATCCAAGCCCAGTGCGGCCATGGTGCCTGCGGTCGTCGCGATACCGACCGGTCCGGAGAGATTGCACGTTCCTATGGTGCCCGTGATGATGTTCCAAAGGCCATCGAGAGAACTCACGATGATGAGCCCCACTTGGCTGACCGATGCGGGGATTGCGGTGAACGGGCCGACCGCCTCTGTGACGGGGTCAAAGAAGGTCCCACCGCGCAGACCGATCCGGTAATTCGTCTCAAAGCCACCGCCTTCGAGGCGTTCATCGGTTGCGCGCGGCTCAAGCGTGAAGCTTAGGATATCGGCCCCGGTCTCGGTTGGTCGCCACACCTCTATTGCAAGGGGCTTTCCCTGCGTACTTTGGACGGTTTCGATCATCTCATCGAAGACGGTAATTGGCTGTTCATCGATGGAGATGACTACGTCACCCGCTTCAATGCCGGCATCCTGCGCGGCGCTGTCGAGGGAAATGCTGCGAACAAGAGAAGGGGACGTGTGCGGGCCAAGAACCGTTATGATGTCGCCATCACGCTCGACAGTATAGTCGAGCGTCGCAGAGCGTGGCAGCTCCTCCCGCAGAGAGGAGATGTCCTCGAACGTCGCGACGGGATTGCCATTAATCGCGGTAATGATGTCACCTGGTAAAAGCTCGTTCTCGACCGGCATCGGCAGAGAGCTATCCACGGTAATTGGTTCCCGCGCTTCACCATTGAGCATAAAGAACGCTGCAAAGATGATTGCGGACAGCACGAAGTTAAAGAAGGGTCCGGCGGCAACAGTGAGCGCGCGCGCCCAAACCGGCGCGCCATGCATCGTGGTTCGACGCTCTTCTGGGGTCAGCTGCGAGACAACCTCGCCTTCCGGCCCTGCGGAGGCGGCATTGGCGTCCCCCTTAAAGCGGACATAGCCGCCAAAGGGGAGCGCCGCGAGCTGCCACACGGTGCCGTGGCGGTCTGTTCTTTGATAGAGCGGCTTGCCAAAGCCCACAGAGAAAACCTCGGCTTTGATCCCGCACCAGCGACCAACGATGTAGTGACCATATTCGTGGACGGCCACGATGATCGAGAGCGCCAAAATGAACGCCGCTATCACCCATGTTAGGCCGCCAAAAGCCGTGATTAGTTCGCTAAGGTCCATGCCCTGCCCTGCTTGCTTCTGGAGGAAATGAGTGGTTTTGCCCGCGTTATCAAGGCCCGGCTCAAAGCGATACCTGGGGCACCTCTACGACAAGAGCCGCAAGCAACATTACGAGCGAGGCCCCCAAGAGGCCATCAAACCGGTCAAACAGCCCGCCATGGCCCGGAATGAGAGCGGAACTGTCTTTCACTTTCATGCGCCGCTTGAGCGCGCTTTCCGCAATGTCACCCATTTGGCTTGCAAAGCTCACGAGCACGGAAATCCAGATGAGGTCGCGTCCCGCTGTCGTGAAACTCAGGAAGACTGCACCGACAATTGCCGCGCCCACCCAGCCGGCTAGCGTGCCGGACCACGTCTTCTTGGGCGAAATAGCTGGCCAGAACTTAGGCCCACCCACGAGCCTGCCTGCGAAGTACCCGGCTACGTCGGTTATAACGACAACGAGGATGAGCCAGATGATCCAGACCACGCCGTAGGTCTCTCTAAACGTCACAAGCCCCCAACCGGCGACTATAATCGCCAGAGCGAAGCAAGCAAAGGTCAGCCTCTCACGTTTGAGCGCGATGACCCCGAGTGCCGGGACAATGAGCGCGAAGGCAACGATCAAGGGATTTGCGAAGAGACCTGAAAGTACGGAGGCCGTACCAGCAGCAAGCAGCATGCCGGGCACCGGCGCCTCCGGTGCGATCATCGTCCAGAGTTCCCAAACCATGACGGCGGTCACAAAGACGGTCAGCATCTGAAACCAAACGCCGCCTAAGGCTACCCCAGCAATTCCTAGCGCAGCCATCGCCGCTCCGGAGACGAGCCGCGTGCGCAAGTCGTCCCATTTCGGGTCGCTCATACGGCGACGCCACCAAAGCGCCGCTCGCGCATATCGTAGCTTTCGACGATGCGCTGGAATTCATCGGCCGAAAAATCCGGCCAAAGCGTATCGATGAATTCATACTCGGCATAGGCTGACTGCCAGAGAAGAAAGTTTGAAATCCGTGCCTCACCGCTCGTGCGGATGACAAGATCGGGGTCCGGAAGAAAGCGCGTGTCGAGGAAACCGGCGAGCGTCTCGGCATCGACGTCCTTATGCGTCATGCGCCCTTTTTCG
>JBCCYG010000060.1:0-10576 GCA_039190145.1 Pseudomonadota bacterium
CCGCGCCGAGCGAGGATGGCAACGAGCTTACCGTAAGAGGCGCGCGCGACCTCTTCCGCGCGCGCCGCATCTTTAGTCATCGGCGGGCATGGCGCTCGCGCGGATCTCGACCTTGCCATATCTTGCAGCCGGACATTTCTCAGCCCAGGCAAGCGCAGCATCAAGGTCAGGCACACGGATCGTGAAGGAACCGCCTAAGGTTTCTTTTGTTTCAGCAAAGGGTCCGTCCTGGACCCGCTTTTCACCACCTTTGAGCGTGATCGTCGTCGCGGTGTCTGCAGGCTGGAGCCAGTCGGTTCCGACGAAGACACCAGCCTCCTGAAGCGCGCCGATATAGGTTTGATAGACTTCCTTTTCCTTCGCCCAGTCTTCGGGCGTCATGTCGGCAAAGTCCGCAGGGTTTGAATAAAGCAAAAATGTGTACTGCATGGTTTTGAAATCCTCTTCCTTCGCTTTCGATCAGACCGCGGCGTCGTTCATGTTGGCAAGCCCTTGCTCGTAGGTTTTGCCAAGCATCCCGTCCATGAAGAGGCCGAAGACGCGGAAAACTGGGTTCATTCCGAGATCCGATTGCACCGTCCAAGTCACGGTGGATCCGCCTTTGGCGGCGACCGCCTCAATGATCTGCGTGGGCTGGCCCATGGCGCCCAGGTCGATGGCGTAGGTCACGGAGGTTTCGGTGATCTCAGATATCGTCTGAGTGCCCTTCCCATCCTTACCATCAAAGGCAAAACCGGCACCAACACCAGCAGCTGGACCAAATGGTGCGATCTTCAGCTCCGGATCAGCGGTCAGGTAGGGGTTAAAGCTCTGGAAGCCCTCAGTTGATGTGGCAAGGGCCATCACATCCTCTGGCGCCAGCGCAACGTGAGCGCTGCGCGCCACCTCCACGTTCCTGGGCAGCAAAAGCGTTCCTGCGGCAGCGACCGCAATGGAACCAGCAACGATGGCGGCGGTGGTTACGATGGTCATGGGACTGTCTCCTCTTTGTCCGGTTGCGAAAGCCAAACGCTTTCACCCCCATGACGAAGGGCAGCGGCCTCAATCGACATGTTGCTGAGAAAAAACACATGATTTTACGTATGTCTCTGTTTCTAAATGAAACTTACTGGCAAAAAATGTTCACCAAGCCACCATCATCTCTTTTGAAAGCGGGCGTGCGGGCCTAAGCTGAGAAAATGAAGGTCTCGGTTCTCGGCAGCACAGGCACCATCGGCAGCGCCGTTGCGCAGGAGCTAAAGCTGCAAGGCCATGAGGTAACAGCACCGGGGCGCGGGGCTTTGGACGCACTTAACCTTGCGGGTCAAGACGCCGTCATTTCATGTCTCGCCTCCCGCACCGGTATCCCCAAAGATGCTTGGGCCGTGGACCACAAGCTCAACGCTCGCGCCTTGGAGGCGGCAGAGGCAGCCGGCGTAAAGCACTTCATTATGCTCTCCGCCCTGTGCGTTCAAAAACCTCGCCTCGCCTTCCAATATGCCAAGCTCCAATTCGAGAACGAGCTCCAAGCATCCGGCCTCACCTGGACAATCGTTCGACCCACAGCGTTCTTCAAATCGCTCTCAGGTCAGCTCGGCCGCGTCCGCGCGGGAAAACCCTTCCTCACCTTCGGCAATGGCAAGCTGACAGCTTGCAAACCCATCTCAGATGCGGACCTTGCGCGCTTCATCGTGCTGTGCCTGACAGACCGAGACAAACAAAACGCCATCCTGCCCATCGGCGGCCCCGGGCCCGCCATTACGCCCAACGATCAGGCAAAGCTCTTGGGCGAGGCCCTCCGCGCTGAGGTCAAAACCCGCTCCGTCCCTCCCGGGCTGCTTAAGATCATCGCCGCCGTCCTTTCGCTTCCAGGAAAGGTCTTTTGGACCCCGCGGCTCTTGGAGAAAGCTGCCCTCGCCCGCATCGGGCATTACTACGCGACGGAGTCCATGCTCGTTTGGGACGGCGAGAAATACGACGCTGACGCCACGCCCGAATACGGCAGCGAAACGCTAGCAGACCACTACCGCGCGCTAGTTAAGGGTGAAGCAGTTGACGATAGGGGCGCTCACGCGGTCTTCTAAGGTCGAATGACTTCCCGCCAATACATCCTCCTTGCCGTCTGCGTGGCGCTTTTTGCGCTTGGCCAGTTTCACCGTGCAGCGGGCGCGATTGCCGCGCCGCTCTGGGCAAACGACTTCGCGCTTTCGGCCGAGCAACTCGGCACGGTCATTGGTGTAATTTTCATTGCGACAATCGTGACCCAAGCCCCCATTGGTGCGGCGCTCGACCGCTTCGGCCCGAGGCTAGTTTTGACAGTCACGATCGCTCTCGTTGCACTCGGGACCTATGCGTGCCTCTGGGCAACAGGCTACGAGACCCTCCTGATTGCGCGCATCGCCATTGGCATGGGGCTCGCCTCCACGGGCATCGGAATGTATCTCATCCTCGCCCGCAACTTTCCGGCAGAGGACTTCGGCTATCTTAACGGGCTCATGGTCACGTTGGGCGGAATTGGCGGGCTCGCCGCCACCTATCCTCTCGCAGCACTGGTCGAAAGCTATGGCTGGCGCCCGGTTTTCGCAGGTCTCACCTTTGGAACCCTGGCCCTAGCGGCGGCGATGTTTCTGGCGACTAAGCCGGGAGCGACAGACGCTAAGCCTGACCAAGACACCACAACCCTCAAAGACCTTCTCGCGACCCCAGGCTTCCCAGCCATCCTACTTCTCTCAATCGTGACCTATGCCCCGATCGTTACAATCACTGGCCTTTGGGGTGGGCCATACTTCACAGATGTACACGGGCTGAGCTTGTCCGCGACCGGTGCCATTCTCTTTGCCCTTTTTGCCTCAACCATGGTTGCGGGAACGGTTTTCGGCATTCTCGACAAGCGTGGCGTTTCGCGGCGGCTCACGACCGTAGGCGCAGCCCTAGCCTCGGCAATCTGCTTTGCAGCGACGGCCCTCTTCACCGCTCAAGGCCCATGGGTCGCAGCCACTCTCTTTTTCGCGGCGATTTTCGCGCAAAACTTCTACGTGCCGCTGCTGGCTGAGCTCAAGGATCGCGTTCCCGATGCTGCTATTGGGCGGGCGACGTCGCTTTTCTCCATCGTTGCCGTAGGCGCAATTCCTGTCCTGCAAACCGCCTACGGGGCGATCCTTGCACGGACGCCCGACACTGCGGCGGGCCATGAAAACGCGCTTCTAGCCCTCGCCGCGCTAATCGCAACGCTCGCTCTCGCCTACTTAGCGGCAACCCGACGCGCGTGAGGTTTCCTTTCCGGCGCAAAGCGTGTAAGTGCCCGTCATCTGAGACGTAACGCTAAGGCTCTGGCGTTGTGCAAAAGGAAATAGGAGCCGGCGGGATGGGCCCGCCATAGCAACGGAGGACCCGAGACCGCTCGGGAGCGCCTCCTTACAGGATACAAAAATGTTCAACGAAGTTAAGAAATCCATCCAGTGGGGTGAGGAAACCCTGACTCTGGAAACAGGCAAGGTCGCACGCCAGGCCGACGGCTCGGTCATCGCCACGCTTGGCGAGACCTCCGTCATGGCGAACGTTACCTTTGCCAAGCAGGAAAAAGAGGGCCAGAGCTTCTTCCCCCTCACCGTTCATTACCAAGAAAAGTACTACGCAGCTGGCAAAATCCCCGGCGGCTTTTTCAAGCGTGAGGCTCGGCCGACCGAGAAAGAGACGCTAACCGCCCGCCTCATCGACCGCCCGATCCGCCCGCTCTTTGTACCGGGCTTCAAAAACGAAGTGCTCGTGATGTGCACCGTGCTCAGCCACGATCTCGTTAACGACCCTGACATGGTTGCCATGATCGCAGCCTCCGCTGCACTGACGATCTCCGGCGCGCCCTTCATGGGCCCCATCGCCGGCGCCCGCGTGGGCTTTGTGGACGGCGAATACGTCCTCAACCCGACCGTCGACGATATGCACAAGCTCCGCGAGAACCCCGAGCAGCGGCTCGACCTCGTTGTGGCAGGTACCAAAGACGCTGTGATGATGGTGGAATCGGAGGCCTATGAGCTCACCGAGGACGAAATGCTCGGCGCGGTGACCTTCGCCCACGACGCGATCCAGCCGGTGATTGACCTGATCATCTCGCTGGCGGAGGACGCGGCCAAAGAGCCCTTCGATTTCACGCCTCCGGATTACTCCGCGCTCTTCGACGCGGTAAAAGCCGCGGGCGAGCAGCAGATGCGCGATGCCTATGCGATCTCTGACAAGCAAGAGCGCACCGCCGCAGTTGGCGCCGTGAAAGAAGCAATCGTGGCCGCCCTCACGGAAGAGCAGCAGGCTGATAGCAACCTGGGCTCGGCGCTCAAGAAGCTCGAATCCATGGTCCTCCGTGGTGATGTCGTCAAAAACGGCCGTCGCATCGATGGGCGCAAGCTCGACGAGGTCCGCGACATCGTCTGTGAAACGGGCTTCTTGCCCCGCACGCACGGCTCCGCGCTCTTCACCCGCGGCGAAACGCAGGGCCTCGTGGTCACCACGCTTGGCACCGGCGACGATGAGCAGATGATCGACGCGCTCGAGGGCATGTCGAAGTCGAACTTCCTGCTCCACTACAACTTCCCGCCCTACTCCGTGGGTGAAGCTGGCCGCGTAGGCCCTCCGGGACGCCGCGAAGTGGGTCACGGCAAGCTCGCCTGGCGCGCGCTTCAGGCCGTTCTGCCTGCAGCAACTGACTTCCCTTACACCGTTCGCGTGGTCTCCGAGATCACCGAGTCCAACGGGTCGTCTTCCATGGCCTCTGTCTGTGGCGGATCGCTGTCCATGATGGATGCGGGTGTGCCGCTGAAAGCACCGGTCGCTGGCGTTGCCATGGGCCTCGTGCTCGAAGATGACGGCTCCTACGGGATCCTGACTGACATCCTGGGTGACGAAGACCACCTCGGCGACATGGACTTCAAGGTTGCAGGCACCGCCGAAGGCATCACCTCGCTCCAAATGGACATCAAGGTCGCCGGCATCACGCCTGAGATCATGAAATCCGCTCTGGCGCAGGCCAAAGAAGGCCGCCTGCACATCCTCGGTGAAATGGCCAAGGCCCTCACCGGTGCGCAGGAATTCTCGATCCACGCTCCTCGCATCGAAACGATGAACGTACCCACCGACAAGATCCGCGAAGTGATCGGCTCCGGCGGCAAGGTCATCCGCGAAATCGTGGAAGTCTCCGGCGCCAAGGTCGACATCAATGACGACGGCGTGGTCAAAATCGCCTCCCCCGACGGCGAGTCGATCAAGAAAGCCTATGACATGATCCACGCGATCGTGGCCGAGCCAGAGGAAGGCGTCATCTACAAAGGCAAGGTCGTCAAGATCGTCGATTTCGGCGCCTTCGTGAACTTCTTCGGAAAGCGCGATGGCCTCGTGCACGTGAGCCAGATCGAAAACCGCCGCCTCAACCACCCCTCCGACGTCCTTAAAGAGGGCCAAGAGGTCTTTGTGAAGCTGCTGGGCTTCGACGATCGCGGCAAGGTCCGCCTCGCCATGAAGATGGTGGACCAGGAAACCGGCGAAGAGATCAAGAAAGACGAACCAGCAGAGTAAGGTCAGGTTCTCCTGATGCTTAAATATGTTGAAAGAGTTAGCGGAAATGCCCCCCAACCGGGGGGCATTTCTTGTATGGCGCTCACTCATAACGAGGCCAACATTCTACAGGGATTTTTGGACCATTATCGCGCGTTAGGGGTCCACCGCTTTCTCATCGTCGACGACAATTCCACCGATGAAACGCGCGACATTCTCTCGGGTCAGGACGACGTTATCGTCTTCAAGCCGGCAGAAGGGACCAGCTATAAAGAGCATAAGCGCTTTTGGCGGTCTGAGATTCTAGATGATTATTGCTCTGACAATTGGTGTGTCGTTCCAGACATGGATGAACACCTCGTATACGCGGGTATGGGCGAAAGAAGCCTGTCAGAAGTTGCCACCTCCCTCGATGCGGACGGATACGACGCCGTGCACGGCACGATGATCGACATGTATCAAGACGCGCCGCTGTCAGAACACAGTTACAACGGAGGATCCCTGGCCAAAGCCTTCCCGCTCTTCGATGGGCCTGACCACTACTTTCGCCTCCCAACGCCCAGCCGGTTTAGAAAGAAGTACCCGGCACCATTTTACATGGTAATAGGCGGCATGCGGCAACGCGTTTTCCTGCCATACAAGGTCGGCAATGGAGACCTACTTGATCGGGTCTTTCGTAAGCATGCCGATATCGGTGGGCCCATTTGGCCGTCGAAATCACAAGAACTTACAGCGCGCTTCCTACGGGCGGTCATGCGCGGGCGGGTACACTCCTCAAAGGTCTTCAACATGACCAAAGTGCCGTTTCTGAAGTGGCGCAGAGGGCTCTACTTCCATGGAGGGGCTCACAACCTCTCGCAAAAGGTCAATCTCTCCCCGAGCAAGATGGGTCTTCTGCATTTCAATTTCGCATCCGGTCTCAGCGGTGTCGAGCGCAGGCTCCTGCGCGGCCAGCACGCGCGCGGTTCGCGATTTTACAAAACCATGCGTGATCAAGAAGCACAGCTTCAGGCGTCACCCGTCTTTGGCGGCACCCTTGAATATACCGGCCCAGAGTCTTTAGGCCGTCTGGTAGACGCCCTACCCGAGTGAGTTGGCTAACGTGAAGAAGCTACGAAAAAAGATAGCCGCCTCTATGCCGATGCCCATAAGGATTTGGTGGATCAACACGCGGGCTGCCTACCACGGTAGAAAGTATCGGCTGAGCTTACTTGCGGAAAGCGACGACACGCTCTTTCGGGCCGAAGACAGTGACACGTCCCTGGTCATCGCACGCCTTGGGAGGCGTCGCCGATACAATGCGGGTGTCAAAGCAAGGATCGACTTGCTGGCTAAGGAGTACCAGATCCATGATCTGCAAGGGCTGTCAGGCGGGCTCCTTCTCGATTGCGGTGCCAATGTCGGCGAGCTCGGTATGTGGGCGCAATGGCAGGGAATGAGCTACATAGCTTTTGAGCCAGAGGAGCTAGAAGCACGCGCTTGCGACCTCAATAACTTCAATGGTGATACCAAAACTCTCCGCAAGGCGCTCTGGCATGAAGAGACGACGCTGAGCTTCTATCGGGCGCCTGATTCCGCGGACAGCTCTCTATTCGCCGGGACCGCACCCGTGGAAACGGTTGAAATAGAAGCGACGACACTCGACCAAGCGCTCTCAAATAGCGATCTCAATCTACAAGACATCGACGGCCCAAAAATCCTAAAACTCGAAGCCGAAGGCGCAGAGCCGGAAATTCTGCAAGGCGCTGCGAGCAGCCTGCCTAAAATTGACTGGGTCACAGTGGATTGCGGGCCAGAGCGCGGTGCAAGCAAAGAAAACACCTTTGTGCCCGTGCATAATCTGCTCACGGCAGCAGGCTTTACGCTGATGTCAGTTCAGTTTGGCCGCGTAACAGCGCTCTACAAAAGAACCTCGTGAACTCGCTACGCGTCATGCACTTTCACTTTGGCCGAGAGGGTGGCGCTGAGCGGTTCTTTGTGAACCTCGCCACCGCTTTGGCCGCCCGTGGCGTGGAGCAGCGTTTTGTAATCCGACCCGACAGGACCTGGGGTGAGACTATGGCCAAGCTCGGCCCGGTGATCGAAAATGACTTCTCCAATCTGATCCGCGCAACAGGGTTTGTTCAGTGGCGCGTGGGGCGTATGGCGCGCGCTTGGCAGCCCCACGCTTACATGTCCTGGATGCCCCGCGCCGCCAAGCTGCTCCCGTCGGCCACCAAGGCGCTCCGGGTAACGCGGCTGGGTGACTTCCCTGCAAACCTCAAGCACTTCGGAAAAACCGACGTGCTCATCGGCAACGTTCCCGGCATCGTCGACCGTGCTCAATCTCTCGGTTGGACCCGCGAGGCAAAGATCATCACAAACTTCCCCCGGGAGGTGACGCCAAACCCCATTCCTCGGTCCGACCATGACACCCCCGAAGATGCGTTTCTCGTCGTTGCTGGCGGCCGCTTTGTTCAGCGCAAGGGCATGGATACCGCGATCCGCGCAGTCGCCGCACTCCCCGGCGCCTACCTCTGGCTCATGGGCGAGGGGCTTGAGATGGATGGCCTGAAAGCGCTGGTTTCAGAGCTCGGCATAGGGGATCGGGTACGGTTTCTGGGTTGGGTAGACGAGACGCTCGACGGCATCGCTTCCGGGGACGCTTTCCTCATGCCCTCCCGCCACGAGCCCCTTGGCAACATGCTGATCGAAGCGTGGCAAGCTGGCATTCCCTCGGTCTCGACCCGCTCCGAGGGTCCGGCCTGGTTCATGCGCGATGGCGTGGATGGGATCATGACCGAGATCGACGATGTTGAGGCGATCACGGTTGCCCTCGCTACGATCCGCGACGAGCCTGAACGCGCCAAGTCCTTCGTCGCCAACGCTACCGTGCGCATTGACGAGATGTTCTCGGAAACCGCCATTGTTGACGAGTACATTTCGCTCCTGAGCCGCAATAAGGCCGCCGTCGATGGCTGAGGCAGGCTGGGTCATCAACCTCGCGGATTCTCCGGCAAGGATGGAGCATGCCGCCCAGCAGCTGAGCAATGCGGGGTTTGAAACCCGCCGCGTGGACGGTTTCGACGGGCGCGGCATGCGGCTGGCTGAATTCAAAAGCTATGACGACCGCCATGCGCGGCGCTTCATGGGCAGGTCCATGACGGCCGGAGAGCTTGGCTGCTACGAAAGCCACATCCGCGCGCTGACCGCCTTTGTCGATAGCGGCGATGAGGTGGGTCTGATCCTCGAGGATGACTTCCAGTTCAGCGGCGATGGCGCGGCGGCAATCGCAGAGACGATGTCGTGGCTCAGGGCCAATCCGATCTGGCACGCCATCAATGTCGGCGCCCGTCGGCTGAAGATCACGTCACCCCTCACAACGCTCGCCAGCAGGTCGCTGCTAAAGGCTCACTATTTCCCCATGCTTGCCCATGCCATGATTTGGACGCGCGCAGGAGCGCAGGCCTTTCTGGCAGAGGCCCGCCCGATCTTCTGCCCCGCCGACAACATGTATCGCCACGTGCTGACCCGATCTGGCAAAGGGCTGGTCCTCAATCCCCGGGGTGCTAGCGCAGGCGCATTCGACAGCGATATCTCCGCGCGCTCGGGTGGGTCTCGGAGCACCTACGGACGATCACGGCTATATGGCTGGCGAAAGCAAAAGCGGCTCTGGACAGAGAAGGCGATTGCGGCGAGGCACAAATACCTGGGCTAGAGGGTAAGACCTGGGCGAAGTGTGACCTGGCGGCGACACGGCAACTTGCTCGCGTGAGCGTGATTAACCTTCTGGAGCGTCAACGCTATGCTGCCGACGTTAATTGCATTGGAGTGTTTTGCCGATGTCCGCTTATTTGAACCGCCGAACCGCCATCGCCGGTGGACTGGCCGCAACGGCCGCCGCTTGGGCGGCCGGTGCTGCCGCACAGCGCGCTTATACGATCCCGCAAGACCACCTTCCAAAGATGGTACCGGTATCAGAGGAGTATCAACCCGGCGAAATCCACGTCGATCCCTGGCGCTACTTTCTCTACTGGGTAACGGAAGAGCGGCGCGCCGTTCGCTACGTGATCGGGGTCGCGAGAGCATCTCTCTATGAGCCCGGCGTCTACACCGTGGGCGCAAAGCGAGAGTGGCCGAGCTGGCGCCCTACCGACGAGATGATCGAACGCGATCCGGAAGCGTACGAACAATACAAGGACGGCATGCCCGGCGGGCCGAATAACCCGCTCGGCGCACGGGCGCTCTACCTCTTCGAAGGTCAGCGCGACACCTACCTGCGCATCCACGGCACACCGGAGCCCTGGACAGTAATGTCGTCGCGTTCAAACGGCTGCGTCAGGCTGATCAATAGCCACATTGAGCATCTCTATACGCTGGTGCCGAATGGCACGCGGGTGACGCTCCACGGCTAAAGCCACAAAAAAGGGCGCCGAAATTGGCGCCCTTTCTTTGTTAGTCTTAGCAAAACTATGCCGCGGGCAACTTCGCCGTCCGCAGGTAAGGCAGCTTCGTCTCGATAGCCCCATACTTCGCAATAGCATCAGCATCAGACACGGCCACCGGAACGACGATGTCATCGCCCACTGACCAGTTTGCCGGGGTCGCAATGTTCTCGCGGCCCGAGGTCTGAAGCGCGTCAAGCGCACGGAGAATCTCGGAAAAGTTCCGACCGACCGTCATTGGGTACGTCATCGAAAGCTTCAGCTTCTTGTCCGGGCCAACGATGTAGACGGAGCGCACAGTTGCACTGTCGGCGGGCGTGCGGCCATCTGGCAGCACCGCGTCAGCGGGCAGCATGTCAAAGGCCTTCGCCATTTCGAGGCCATCATCGGCAACAATGGCAAACTCTGGCTTGGCACCCTCAAGGCTCTCAATATCTGCCTTCCATTTCACGTGGTCCGCAACGCCATCCACAGACACACCGAGGACCTTTGTGTTCCGCGCGGCCCACTCACCGGCGAGCTTGGCAACAGCCGAAAACTCCGTCGTGCAGACGGGGGTAAAATCCTTCGGGTGCGAGAAGATGATCGCCCAGCTGTCACCCACCCAATCATGCAGGTTGATGTCACCTTTA